>JANOEM010000446.1:0-2718 GCA_031413195.1 Actinomycetes bacterium | reverse complement strand
TCGTCGTGCTGTTGGGCACGGTGTTTCCACTCATCGTCGAGGCGTTGCAGGATCGAACGATCAAGGTCGGCGCGCCGTACTTCGAGAGCCTGTCGATTCCCTTCGGCATCGTGTTGTTGTTCCTGATGGCAGTGGCCCCCGTGTTGCCATGGCGCAAGGCCAGCACCGAACTGTTACGCGACCGGTTGTTCTGGCCGGCGTGGGGTGGCGCGTTGGCGATCATCGTGCCGTTGGTGTTTGGTGCTGAGGGATTCGCTGCGTTGCTTGCATTCGGACTGGCCGGGTTCGCCTCGGGCGCAGCCCTTCGTCAACTGGTGCTCGCGACCCGCCGGCAGGGTTGGCGCGGTCTGGTCGGCCGGGCGAACGGCGGGATGATCGTGCACCTCGGCGTCATCGTGATCGCAGTAGCTCTCGTCGCATCGACCACCTATACCCACTCGTCGCGGCTGATCTTGCAGGTCGGCACGCCGGTCAGCTACGCCGGACACACCTTCGAACTGATCGAGGTCGAGGGGTTCGAGACCGAGCGCAGCAACGGGGTCCGGGCCCAGGTTCTCGTCGATGAAGCGAAGACCTACGCGCCCGCGATCACCACGTTCACCAACTTCGGGATGAACATCCCGACGCCGTCGGTACGCACCGGGTTGTTCAACGACATCTACCTCACCCTCGAAGGTGGTTCGGCCGCCGGCGACACCTCTGCGGCGATCAAAGTGTTCATCAAGCCGCTCATCATCTGGCTGTGGATCGGTGGGGCGATGATGGTGATCGGCACCGTTCTGTCGGCGTTCCCCGGCAAGCGTCGCCGACCGACCGATCCGACTTCCGCGCCGATCGAACTCGGCACGGCTCCTTCCAGCGACGACGAGGAACCTGTTCGTGTCTGAACAAGACCAGGTTCTCGAGTTTCAAGACGGTGTTCCCGAGACCCGCACGCGTCTCGCCCCGATCGTGGTGCTCGTCGTGGCAGTCGTCATGGCCGGCCTTTTCTGGATCCTGATCGGGGCCAAGTCCGGCGACGAAGCCGATACCGCCTACACCCCGCTTCTCGACAAACCGGCGCCTTCGGTTGTCACGACGACACTCGACGGCAAGCCGTTCGACCTGCAGCGCCGAAAGGGCAGTTGGGTGGTGCTGAACTTCTTCAACAGCACGTGTGTTCCGTGCATCCGCGAGCATCCCGAACTCGTGTCGTTCGCCGACCAGCAGGACCGTCTCGGTACGGCGGGCGCCGAGTTGTACACCGTGGTTTCCACCAACGATCGCGAGGAGGCGGTGTCCGGTTTCTTCGCAGACAACGGTGGCACCTGGCCGATCCTTGCCGATCCCGACGCAGCGATCCAGGTGGCGTTCGGAGTCTCGAAGGTGCCCGAGACATGGATCATCGATCCTGATGGCCGGGTCGTGTTTCGCACCATCTCGGAGGTGAGCGACGACTCACTCACCCGCCAACTTGCGGAGCTCAGAGCCGTGTACAACCAGGTCGGCCAATGACGACCGGTCCGGATGTCGCGTGGCAAAAGCGGCTCAAGGGCCGGCCGGGATGGATCGTGCTCGGGCTGGTGGTTTTCGTCGCGCTCGCGATCGGTGGGCTGCGGTCGACCGGTCCGCTCACCGATGACGATCGAGCCGACGGAATAGCGCAGCGGCTCGCGTGCCCGGTGTGTGACGGTGAAAGCGTCTACGAGTCGCAGTCGACGGCGGCAATCGGGATCCGTTCGCAGATCAAGACGATGATCCAGCAGGGCACGTTCACCGACGACCAGATCATCGATGTGCTCGAGACCAAGTTCGAGGCCAAGACCCAGCTCGTCCCGAAGGGGACCGGGTTGGAGGCCGTCGTCTGGGCTCTGCCCGTGGCAGCGCTTGTCTGCGCGATCGCCGGCCTGACAGTGGTGTTCAGGCGCTGGAAGATGGCTGCTGATACCGCGCCGACCGACGATGATCGGGCGCTGGTTGCCGCCGCAATGCGCGATCAGGGTGAGGACCTGTGACGATCGATCCGGATCGTCTCGCCGAGCTCGAAGAGGAGCGGCGGTTCCTGCTTCGATCGCTCGCCGACCTGGAGCGCGAGCGGGATGCGGGCGATGTCGAACAGGCCGACTACGAAGTTCTGCGCGACGGCTACACAAGTCGTGCAGCGACAGTGTTGCGATCGATCGAGGCCGGCCGCAGCGCAATGCCGGCAAGGCCGCCGCGCAACACCCGCCGTCTCGTCGCTACTGCCGCGGCAGTCGTGGTCCTCGGCGCCGGCCTCGGATTGCTCGTTGCCAGATTTGCCTCCCCCCGCGGGGCCGGCGACACCATCACCGGCGGCACCGACATCGACCGGATCGCGTCGTTGTTGAGCGAGGGTCGATCGGCGATGGGCGCTTTCGACTACGCAACGGCCACCGATCGATATCGCCAGGTGCTGGACATCGACTCCGACAACGTCGAGGCCCGCGCCTACCTCGGTTGGGTGATCGCCAACGCAGCGCAGCAACTGCCCGAAGGCGAGCGTGGCAGCACGCTCAACGATGGCAAGCAGGGGCTCATCGCCGCGATCGAGGCCGATCCGACCTATGCCGATTCCTACTGTTTCCTGGCAATCATCGCTGCCCAGTTCGACAACGACATCGCCACCGCGAAATCTCGGCAGGAGGAATGCCTCAGCCGTGATCCATCGGCGGAGATGCAGGATCTGATCACCTTCTTGGTGATTCCGATCACCAACCC
>JANOEM010000445.1:0-5553 GCA_031413195.1 Actinomycetes bacterium | reverse complement strand
TCAGCGACCGTTTCGGCATGGACACCTGACTGCAGCGCTTCACATCTTCAACAGAGCGATGCAGAATCGGACCGCATAGCAAGTTCCCCCAACATTTCCTCACAACGCCCATAATCCTCGTTATGACAACTTCGGTATAGAACCGAGGTCGAGCGGTGTGAGAGCATTGAACGCGTGAGCAGCTCGCACCCAGGCTTGACGATGTACAAGCGGTGGACACTTCGGCCTGGTGTAACCGATCAACGTGTCCGTCGCTTCGTCGAAGCGCACATCATGCCTGCGTACGCAGCGTTGTCGCTCGACGTCGAACTCGGGCTGGAGTCGGACGTAGACGGACGATCGATCTTGGCGATTCAGCGCTGGAAGTCCGTAGAAGTTCACGCTTTCGCCACGACACGACCCGAGTACGCCCACTGGTGGAGGGACTATGCGCCAACACTCGGCGAGTGGGACCGACTCGTCGAGTTCGCCGACGAATGGAGCACCACTCCCCTTGCGTTGCGACCACGTTAATAGGCGGCATGTCGAGTTGTATCGAAGAGCGCCGATCGGCCGCTAGACCTTCGATTCGGGATGAATGCGAAGGGCGGAGTGGCGGGCGAGCGCGCTGAAGTCCACATCGGCGTGGAGCAGTTCTGCGTCGGCTCTGATAGCCACTGCCGCGATCAGACAGTCGATGAGTTTCCGAACCGTCTCGCCTCGACTCCGACAAATTCGGTAGAGCGCGGCCGCCTCGTCAAAGTCGGCAGGAGTCGTCGGCAGCATCGTCGCTCGGCTGAGCAAGCCACGCAACCGAGCGAGATGATGCTCGTCTCGGGCTCCGGCGAGGATCTCCATCGAAATCGGGTCGCAGACGGCGAGGTCCGCGCCGAGCAGACGGTCGACAGCGACGCACACAGGCGAGCCGGTGTCGCGAAGAAAATCGATCCACGCTGATGTGTCGACGACGATCATTCGGTTCGAGTTGCTCGCATCTCTTCGAAGTCGCCGTCCCACCCGGTTCCTCGCATCGCGCGGGCGCCGGCCAAGTCGAGTGGTTCGCCAGCGAGGCGACGAAGCGCGAGGTTGACGGCTTCGCGCTTGGTAGCAAGCTGGTAGCGCTCCATCACTTCGCGACAAGCCTCGTCGTCGATATCGATGTTGGTGCGTGCCATACACCGATGATACACCAATAACCGCACCTTGATCAGCCATTCGCCACCGCTGGTAGCAAAGGTCGGGCATGTGCCGACATGTGATGCCTGCGCGGCACCGTCGGCGGGCGCGGCAGTCGGCGGGGCACGTCTCCCCCGGCGGAGTTTCTGCAACCGGTTTCTTCAACGGAACGCTGATCTCATGCGTGTGTTGAGGCATGAACCAACTTCGTGTCCGACCACTGGGCGCCGTCTCGCCGTTGTTGACCGTCGAAGCGGGTTTGCCGAGCGTGATTGAATCTTCAGCGATGGTCGACGTACCGCTGAGATGGGGGTTTGACGCCATCTATCGACGCGAGTATCCGGGTTTGATCGCAGTGGCCGCTGCACTGACAGGTGATCGTGAAGGGGCTCAGGACTTGGTCCAGGACACGATGGTCAAGGCGTTCGTGCGCTGGGACCGCGTGTCGCAGCTCGATCGACCTGGCGCGTGGTGTCATCACGTGTTGGTCAACGCCTGCAGATCCCGATTGCGGCGCCGAGCGACCGAATGGCGGTACCTCGCCCGGCTTCGCCGCAGCGAACCGACGTCTCCGGAGCCGTCGGCTGACACGATTGCGTTCTGGACGGTGGTGAGGACACTGCCCAGCCGTCCTCGGGCGGTGGTCGCGCTGTACTTCGGGGCGGACTTGTCGAGCGTTCAGATCGCCGAGGTGCTCGGTGTGCCCGAAGGGACAGTGCGCTCCGATCTGTCCGCCGCACGTCGCGTCGTGATGAACTCACTGGCGGATGGTCGCAATGACTGACTCCAGGGACAACCACAGCGACACCCATGTCGATCTCGAGGGCGATGAATTCGAGCGTCTCGGCCGGCAAGCCGGGGCGGAGATGCGCATGCCACCTACTGCCGAAGGCGCTCGAGCCATCGAGCGAACGGCTCACCGTCGGCGGGCGGTGATCGCCGCAGCCGCAGTCGGGTCCACGTTGGTCATCCTCGTCATCGGGCTCCTCGTGGTTACCACACGACCAAACGGCCAACCTGCACCCATCGCGACCGTGGCGCCCACAACCGCGTCCACGCCCGCATCCGTACCCGTACCCGCGTCGACCGCCGTTGCGACGACCGTGCCGCCTGACACCAAGGACTTGACAGCGCCGGATGCCATCCGTACGACGACACCAGGTACGTGGCGAAAAGTGGCGGAGACGTCGTTCGCTCCCGAACTTCCCACCGCAGCGATATGGACAGGAACCGAAGTCATTGTCATCGGGTCGAGTGCGAACGGTGATTCCGGGCTCTCAGCGCCGTTTGCCGTGGCCTACGACGTGGGCCAGGATCAGTGGCGTCGACTGGCCGACCCGCCGCCGGCGATCACCACCGAATCGCTGGACAGAGACGGGTCTGCGATGCAGTGGACCGGCTCAGAGGTGTTGATCGCCACGGACCAGGCGGAGGTGTACTCGTATGACCCGGAGCAGGACCGATGGGAGTCTCGGGCTTCGGCCGACAAATCGATGTCCGGGGCTGACCCCCTCGTGGCCGTTTCCGCCCACGGAGTGCTGGCCCGTTCCTCGGCAGGTTGGTGGTGGTACGACAGTTCGACCGATCGTTGGGAGTCCGTCCCCGCGCCGTCGAGCGGCGCCAAGTATTCGTCGCTCAGCACCCTGGACCAGGACAGGATCGTGGCCACCCTTGTCGACGGCGCCACGATCACATTGGCAGTGTTCGACATCGACACACGCACGTGGCGCAACGGACCCGTGGTCGAGAATGGGCCAGTAGGCCGCGACCCGACCGGTTGTAGTGCTCACGACGGATTGCTGGTGTGCTCCGCCGAGGGCTACGGGAGTTTCAATGGTGTCGTCATCGATCCGCTTGTCGGTGCCCTGGACAGCTTCGGGTTGGGGAGCCACTCGAACAACATCAGCGCCAATGGCACCCCCTGGTTGGCGCACGCGGGGAAGCTACTCTCACCACGATCGGCGACATGGGAGGACCTTCCACCCAGCCTCTACAGCGATGTCGATTCCTTTGATGCTGCTGTCTGGACCGGATCGGAGATCATCTTCTTCGGAAACTACCTCGATCAGTCCGGCGAGCCGATAACTGCTGCTGCCTACACACCCCTCGAAATGCCCGGGAAGTGAGATGAACAACCGTCGCACACGCGCTACGGGGGGTCTGTCGGCCATGCTGCGGCTCTTGGTGTGCGGTGGTTTGATCGCTGCGTGCGCCTCTGGCCAGGAGTCGTCTTCGGCGACTTCGGATCGGTCGGCGTCGGTCGCCACACCACTCGAATCACCGCTCGAACCAACGGTGAAGCCTGTACCGACCGAGCCTGCAACGACCGAGCCTGCAACGACCGTGCCGCCCAACGTTGTACCCGCGCCGGGAGAGCCATGGATCGTCTATCAGGAGTTCACCGGCCGCCGGCAGGAGATCTTCATCGTTCGCCCAGACGGTTCCGATGCCCATTCGATCGCGGCCGAGGTGCCGGGGTTGAACCAGTTGAATCCGGACTGGTCGCCCGACGGGCAACGTGTCGTTTTCGTCGTCACCGACGATCGTGGCCGAGACGAGCTGTGGGTCGTGAACGCTGACGGGACGGATGCGGCGGTGCTTGTCGACTGCCAGGACCCGTGCGCCTATCTCGATGATCCGGCATGGTCCCCCGACGGCACTTCGGTCGCGTACAGCCGCTGGACCGAGACAGCTGACGCCAGAGTGGTGACGCTCGAACTGCACAACCTCGGCAACGACACCGACGACGTGCTCCTCACAGCCGATCCGACCGACAGCTTCGCCGGCGCGCGCTGGTCACCCGACGGTCGGTCGATCGTCCTTGAAGTCGTCGACACCACCGACCCCATGCTCCGGGACGACCCTGTCGGTGTAACGCTCACCGTTGTCGACCTCGACACCGATCCGCCAACAATTCGTCCGCTGACCGAAGCGGAATTGTTCGCAGCGACCGCCGATTGGAGCCCCTCCGGCGACACGATCGTGTACTCGGCGCTCGCTGGCCCGACCGCTCTCGCGCCCGACCTGTTCACGATTCGACCCGACGGGACAGGTCTGACACAACTGACCGAACTGGTGGCCGGCGGGGGCAGTGCCGTACATCCGTCGTACAGCCCGGATGGCAGCCGGATCCTCTTCGTTGGCCAGGTCGAACCCGACGGCGATTTGGTCATGGCCAGCGTGTCGGCAGACGGAAACGATCTCAGATCTGCGACCGGCGATTCATACGTCCCAGGCCGCCACCCCCGTCTGCGACCGGGCAGCTGACTTCGTCGAATCCGTCGTAGAGGTCAACCGAACGGGAACAGTTGGTGAACACATCTGCCGCACGTCGTCGAGCCATTGCGCGGGCGCTACTGTCCTGGCCAGTTTTCATCTTGGCGTCTGGAGGCCGTGGGTGCGACGAGTGTTGATCGCCGTGGCGATGATGGTCACCACGATCACGCCGCTGTCGGCGGCGTCTGCCGACACTGCTCAGTCCACGTTCATCGTTGTGCTCCGGCCAGGCATCACCGATGTCGACGGAACCGCCGAGGCGCTCGCCGACGCAGTGGGTGGCGACATCGGCTCGGTCTATGACAACGCGCTCGAAGGCTTTTCGATAGTCGCATCAAACGGCGAAGCAGCGGCTCTGGCCACCAACTCGGCGGTTGCCTACGTGGAACGCGACCGGCTCGTCACGATCGACGCGCAGACCGTGCCGACCGGGATCCGTCGCAGTTTCGCCAGCACAAATCCTTCGATCGACATCGACGAAAGCGACGACATTCGGGTCGATGTCGATGTTGCTGTCATGGACACCGGCGTCGATTTCGAGCAGCCCGATCTCGTCGTCGCCGGTGGGGTCAACTGCACGTCCGGCACCGGGTGCGTCGCGGGTGGCGATGACAACGAGTACCACGGCACACACGTGGCCGGAACGATCGTGGCCTTGGACAACGGCATCGGTGTGGTCGGGATCGCTCCAGGTGCCCGGATCTGGTCGGTCAAAGTCCTCGACAGCACAGGCAATGGGCAGCTCTCGTGGATCGTCGACGGCCTTGAATGGATCGCTGCCAACTCCGCCACGATCGAGATCGGCAACATGAGTTTCGGGGCAGTCGGCCCCAGCCAGGCGCTGTACGACGCCACGCAGGGAGCGGTGGCAAATGGGGTTGCGTTCGCAGTCTCAGCCGGAAACTCCGACACGAACACCATCGGGTTCAGCCCGGCGGCGTTCGACAACGTGCTCACGGTCAGTGCGCTCGCCGACTTCGATGGCGTCGCGGGAGCGGCTGGGTCGCCGACCTGCGCTGGAGACCAGGACGACACCCTGGCGGACTTCTCGAATTGGGGCGCCGTAGACATCGCCGCGCCTGGCCTGTGCATTGCCTCGACCGTACCCCTCGAATGGGGCAG
>JANOEM010000444.1:0-10669 GCA_031413195.1 Actinomycetes bacterium | reverse complement strand
CTTCTCGAGACCGCGGAACTGGGCCAGGGCCAATACCAACAGCACGAAGAACAACAGGATCGAGACCGTCGCGCGCAGGCCATCGTCACCGCTGGTTGCGAAGCCTCTCCCGTAGGCGAGGTAGGTCAACGTGGTCGTCGTGCCCTTGGGGCCGCCGCTCGTGAGCAGATCGACCTCGCCGAATGACTGGAAGGCCCGGGTGGTGAGCACCACGGTCGCAAACAACAGGGTGGGCGAGATGAGCGGCAGCGTGACGTTGGTAAAGCGGGTGAACCCGTTCGCACCGTCGACGTATGCGCTCTCGTACAGATCCTTTGGCACGCTCTGCAGACCGGCAGTGACGACGATGAATGTGAAACCGAGGTTGGCCCAGATCGAGCTGGCCGACACTGCCCACAGTGCGGTATCGGGATCATTCAAGAATCCAGGGGTCTTCGCTGTGCCCCCCAACCACGACGCGATGATGCCGACGTCCTGGTTGAGGAGGAAGAACCACATCACCGATGCAACGGCGACGCTGGTCGCGACGGTGCTGGAGAAGACGGTCCGGAATAACCCGGAACCGCGCAAATGCTTGTCGGCAAGGACCGCGAGTCCTACCCCGAGGACGAGCCCGATCGGGACGGTGATCAGCGCGTACTTGAACGTGACGACGAGGGCATCTTGGAACTCGTTGCTCCGGAAGGCGTCGACGTATTGACCCCAGCCGGTCTTGGTGCAGCCCTGAACGCTGCATCGTTGAGTACCGAGAAAGACAGCCTTGATCAACGGGTAGATCACGAACGCGAGCAGGACCACAACTGACGGCCCAAGCATCAGCAGGGCCAGGCCCGCTTCTCGCCAACGACGCCGCTTCATGGCGTGATGATCCGCAGTTCGGTGACCGGGTCGAATCGATGGCGGCCTTCGATCTCGGCATCGAATCGGACTTCGTCGCCGACCAATGGCACCATCGCATGGGGCAGTTGTCGGATCACGACCCGGAGGCTGCCGACCATCCCCGTGACGAGTTGCTCGTAACCCAATTGCTCGACGAGGGTGACCTTCATCAGTAACTGCCCATCGGGCGTGATCCGGAGGCATTCGGGCCTGACGCCGACGAGGTGGTTGCCGGGCTCGAGCATGCCGGCCGGCAGAATGTTCATCGGTGGCATCCCGACGAATTGGGCCACGAACACCGACGCCGGCTCGGCGTACACCTGCTGCGGCGTGCCGACCTGCTCGATCCGTCCGCGCGACATGACGGCGATCCGGGTGCCCATCGTCATCGCCTCGATCTGGTCGTGGGTGACGTAGACGAACGTCGACTCCAGGCGTTGGTGCAATGCGATGAGTTCGGCCCGGGTCTCGCCGCGCAACTTCGCGTCGAGGTTGCTGAGCGGTTCGTCCATGCAGAACACAGCCGGCTTGCGAACGATCGCACGGGCGAGTGCGACACGCTGTCGCTGACCGCCGCTGAGCTGACCCGGCTTGCGGTTCACGTATTCGCCGAGGCCAAGCGCGTCGGCGGCCACCTTCGCAGCGGCTGCCCGTTCGCCCTTGTCGACCTTGCGAACCTTGAGGGGGAACTCGATGTTTGCCTGCACTGTCTTGTGCGGGTACAACGCGTAGCTCTGGAAAACCATCGCCACGTCGCGCTCTTTGGGCAAGATGTCATTGACCAACGTGTCCCCGATCCAGACCTCACCCTCGGTCGGATCTTCGAGTCCGGCGATCATTCGCAGCAAGGTGCTCTTGCCGCAACCCGACGGTCCGAGCAGGATCATGAACTCACGATCGGCGATGTCGAGATCGATGTTCTCGACTGCAGTCACCCCGTCGAACTGCTTGGTGATGTTCTTCAACCGGACAAGCGCCACGAACCCGAGGGTACGCCATTCGAGCGGCCGCGAATGGCTTTGTCCACCGACTGTTCACCTGGGCTGGGTTGTGAGCTGGATACCGCGGATTCCGCGATATCCAGCTCACGATCGCGGGAGCGTTCCGCCGGCTGACTAGGAGATGTCGAGAAGGACAGCGATCATTTGGCGAATCTGAACGAGCGCGACCGGTCCAACGTTGCCGTAGTTGTCAGTATTGACGATGCGTTGCTCGGCGATCGTCAGCACCAGGTGGCATTGGGCAGCGCTCGCCTCGGTCAACCCATCGGCCGTGACGTCGATGTCGCTCGGCCATTCCCGTAGCGTTGTCGTCAAGGGCACCACTTGGATCGTGCGCTGGAACGTCGCAAGGACCTCAGCCGACGTGACGACCACCGCTGGCCGTCGATGACCGGCTTCGCTGCCAACCGGGTTCCCGAAGTCACAACCAATGACGTCACCCGGGGCGAGCATGTGTCCTCACTGTGTCGGCACCAGCGTCGAGAACGGCGAGATCCTCGGCTGAGGCGGGCTGTGACGCGAGATGCTCACCGATGCTTCGTTGTAGTTCCCGGCGCGCCATCCGAGCCAGGAGTTCGTCGAGGGTGAGATGCTCAGCCATGGCGAGTGACCGGATCTGTTCGTGAACTCGGCGTGACACACGAATAGTGGTCGAATCTGTCATCCAAATCAATCTACAGTTCGTGCTGCTGTGGCGTGAATATTCCTGCCCCCGAGTGCTCGACCACTGGCGGGGCCTGTCCCTCTCCGCTGTCGTGAGCTGGAGGGACGTCGCTCGCCCGGGGGCAAGTTCTAGAGTGAGGGCGATGGATATCAGCGCGGAGACAACGACCCTCGACCTCGATGCGATCGAGAGTGACCTTGCCGGCGTCGAGGTCGCGCTCACTCGGCTCGACGCCGGCACGTACTGGACGTGCGAGATCACCGGGCAGTCGCTTCCGGCAGATCTCCTCGCCGTCGACCCCATCGCGCGCCGCGTCGCTTCCATCGCCGAATAGCGGTGCGAGTTCGACAGCGCATCACGTCGGCCCGTCTCCAGGCAACTCGTTCGGCGCGGATCGTTCGGTTGTCGGCGCGCCACGCGGTGCGCTACGCGAGTGTGCGGGTGCGTCGACAGTTCGCCTCGAAGGAGAAGCGGGAGCAGATCGATCAGCGCTTCGCAACCCGGGCCGCCGACGACATCGCGCTGCAGCTCGGCAACATGAAGGGCGTGATGATGAAGGTCGGCCAGTTGGCCAGCTTCATCATGGAGGCAATACCCGAGGACGCCCAGCAGTCGCTGGCATCGCTCTACGCCGATGCTCCCCCGATGGACCCAGCGGTCGCCCGCAAGGTGGTACTGGACGAGCTCGGCGACATTCCGGAGAAGATCTTTCTCGACTGGACGCCGGATCCGATCGCAGCCGCATCGGTCGGCCAGGTGCACCGAGTGGTGCTGCGCGACGGGCGACTGGCCGCGCTGAAGGTTCAATACCCGGGAGTCGGCGACGCGATCGGGGCCGATCTGAACAACGCGCAGGCGATGTACTCACTGCTGAGCATGTTCGCGCTCAAGGGCCTGGACACCAAGGGCTTGGTCGATGAGTTGCGCGACCGGATGGGCGACGAACTGGACTACCGGATCGAGGCTGCCAACCAGATCGAGTTCGGCACGTACTACACCGACCACCCGTTCATCTCGATCCCGGCGGTTGTTCCGAAGTATTCGACCGAGCACGTCCTGACCACGGAATGGGTGGACGGCCTGTCCTGGTCCGAGTTCATCGACCAGGCCGACGACGCCGCCAAGCAACGAGCCGGCGAGTCGATCTGGCGCTTCGCCCAGCATTCGATCTACTTCCTCGGCGCCTTCAACGGCGATCCCCACCCCGGCAACTACCGGTTTCAGCGGGATGGTTCCGTCACGTTCCTCGACTTCGGGCTGGTGAAGGGGTGGTCGCCGGGTGAGTGGCAACGGCTCTCACCGACCCTCGATGCGGTGATCGTGCGACGCGACCCGGAACTGCTGATGCACTCGATGGAGCAGGTCGGGTTCCTCGTGCCGAACCACGGCCTCGGCGCACAGCAGATCTTCGACTACGTCAGTTCGCCGTACGTGCCGTACCTCAGCGATACGTTCACGTTCACCCGCCAGTTCATGAAGGACACGGTGGCGACGATGATCGACCTCAAGGGTCCGCACGCTCCGGTGATCGAGAAGCTCAACATCCCCTCGAGCTTCGTGATCCTCGACCGAGTCGTGTGGGGCGTGTCGGCAATCCTCGGCAAGTTGCAGGTGACCGCCCCGTTCCGATCGATGCTGCTCGAGTACCAGGCCGGTGGAGCACCTGCCACGCCGTTGGGGACCGCCGACCACGACTGGCGGACCGCTCGCAGCTAGAGGCGAATCGAGGTAGCGTTCTGAAAGTGGGTCAAGAACAGGATCGAGCCAAGATGGCGGCAATCGCGGCTGACCTTCGTCGCGGTCAAACCGACGACCGGGGAACCCCCGAGCAGCGTGCAGCGTTCCTACAGGTCATCAACGCCGACAGGATCGGTCACGGCATCGCGCCGATGACCGAGTGCGTTCCTGAGGAGGGCTTCTATGAACGAGCACGATCCCTCGGCATGGCTCGCGTCGATCGCTGAGATCTTCGACGAGGTTGGCGTCAATTGGACACTCGTCGGAGCCCTCGCCGCCAATCGGTACCGCGCTGAACCACGCTTCACAACTGACGTCGACGCGCTTGCGCAGGTCCACCCGGACCTCGTCGAGCGGCTACGGACTGCGGGCTATGCAGTGGATGTGATCGCCGATCAGGGAGAATCCGCTCATCTCTTGCGCTGCCATCGTGGCGCGGAACGAATCGACATCCTGCTCGCAGTCGTCGAGTATCAAATCGTCGCCCTGAACCGAGCGGTGGACCACCGACTGACGGTGGAGGACGTGATCATCCACAAACTGATTGCGTGGCGGATGCGCGATCGAGACGACATCCGATCAGTGCTCTCGGTCGGGCCGACACTCGACCTCGACTATCTCAATCATTGGATCGCAGAGTGGGATCTCGGCGAGCGGTGGGCAATCGCGCAGCGAGACGTGTGACGAGGGGAAGTCGACCCTTGCCGCACGACGCGCGACGTAGGTCGTCCGAGCACTAGCCTGCCCGTACTGTTGTTGGGAACTCTCTGGGGGGACAGATGGCCGATCCGTACAAGGCAAGGGCTCCATTCGCGCCGTGGGACCGCCGCACGCTTCCCGGGTTGTTCGACGTCGAGGAGACGGCGCGACGCGTCGGAAACTACAAGTGGGCCGAGATGAAGCTGTTCGAAGCACTCGGCGGTTGGGTCGCGACGGTGCCCGAGCTCGATGTCAAGATGCGCCTCGGCACGCATTGCTACAAGCACGCGTGGCACGCCGAGTTGTGGCACAAACGGCTGCCCGAACTACGCGAGATGAACCCCGATCGGCTGACGGTTCCGGCCAACGATGCAATGGTCCGCTTCGTTGAGGCGATGACCGAGCCCGAGGGACCGGACCAGACGATCGAGAAGCTCGTCGGTGTCTACCGGGTCTACATCCCGCGCTTCATCGCGGCCTACACCTATCACCTCAACGGCACCAGCGAGATCACCGATGCACCAACGATCCGCAGCCTGAAGCTGATCCTGCAGGACGAGTTCGACGACTGGCGCGACGGCGAGATGATCCTGCAGAGCCTGATCGAGACGCCTGAAGAAGCGGCCCGCGCCGCAAACCACCAGCTGAAGCTGGAATCGATCATGATCGAAGCCGGCGGAATCGCCGGTCCCGGAACACTTGGTTAGTCACCCACCCCACTGACGGCAGCACGGAACGGAGAGCACGATGCGTAAATTCTTCCCGGTTGAGGAATTGGCCAGAGACGAACGCTTCACCAGCGTCAACATGCAAGAGCGAATGCGCGATCCGCGCACCGTCCGCAGTGGTCCCGGAAAGGACGGCGCTCGCGTTTCGTTCCGGCTCACACCGGCGCGAAAGGACGCGAGCGACGGGGCTCGGGGGCTGATGCACGGCATCTTCGTCGGTGAGATCCAAGCTCTCGAAGGTGCCGGCCGCACCTGCTTCGACTTCGAGACCCAGGGGGTGACCGATTCCCAGGGGTCTGCGCAGGACGAGATGGCGGTGCCGTTCGCCCTCAAGCTCGACATGGCTCGGCAGTGCTGGGACGAAGCTCGCCATGTCGAGATCAGCATCAAGCTCAGCGATTGGATGGGTACCGAGATCGGCCAGTACGCGGAGAACACCGTGTTGTTCGAGGCGGCCTGCAGCAGCGATCCGGTGCTGCGTCTCGCCGGGGTCAATCGCGCGCTCGAGGGCTTGGCCATCGATGTCTTCACCACGATGAAAGAGTTCGGCGACATGGCCGGCGATCCGTACCTCGAGTTCTGCGAGGACTGGATGCTGGCTGATGAGGTAACCCACGTGAAGATGGGCTCCGACTGGTTGCGCAAGGTCACTGAGAAAGATCCTGAGCGGCGCAAGAAGGCGCTCGAGTTCCAGGGCATCGTCGACAAGCTGTTTAGCTACGGCGGAACGCGTAGCGAGAGCGATGAATCCCCGATCGGTCTCGCCCGTCGGTTCCGAGAGTTGGCCGGCTTCTCTGAGGACGAAGTCAACTCGATCAACGAGGTCAGCATCCAGGCCCTCAACGAGCGCAAGGCAGCCGTCGCCAAGATGGTCGATGCCGATGCGTTCGCGCGGGCGTCAGCAGCCCCGCCCAGTTCGGGACAGGCCTGAAGCCTGTGTCGATTGCCGTCACTCCAGAGACGTTCTCGTTCGTCTTCTTCGACGCTGAAGTGATTCGTCGGATCGCCGAAGAACTCGTCGCAGCGCTCGGTCTCAGCCATCTTGCCGTCTCGATCGCAGTGGACGAGACAACCCCGCTGGCGCGGACAACGGTCCGATTCACCGACGATGCGATCTCGATCCACGCCGACAGCGGTGCGTTCGAAGACACCCGTCAGCCACGCCACCAGAGCGAGACGGCCACCGCAACCTCACTCGGTCGGGTGTTGCTGCGAGCCAAGGACCGAATGACGGGCGGGTTCGGCGAGGCACCACCGGACGACGACCTGTCGTTGGCCCAGACCGCGGCCTGGGAGACCTACTGCCTCGGTCGTCTCGAACGGCTCGGCATCCCGGTGAACCGCCAACGTTGGCTCTACAACTTCCGCAACCGGCACGGGTTCACCGACTCCGGAGACATCGCGTTCGAACAGTTGTGGCACAGCGACGGCATCAGCTGGGGCGAGCTCTGCGCAATCAGTGATTCAGCACTCACTGCGGCCGCCGCAGCGAAAGCGTCCGCGTGATCCATCCTGCGATCCGTCATCGCGTTGCTGCCGTCAACGGCGTCGAATTGCAGGTGATGGAGGCCGGCGACCCAGCAGACCCAACCATCATCCTGAGCCATGGATTCCCCGAGGGTGCCTACTCATGGCGGCACCAACTGCCGGCCCTTGCTGTGGCCGGCTATCACGTGATCGCCCCCGACCAACGCGGCTACGGGTACTCGACCGCACCCGCTGAGGTCGAGGCGTACGGTATCGAACACCTCACCGGCGACCTGGTCGCGCTGCTCGACGACGCCGGAAAGGACGACGCCGTGTTCGTCGGTCACGACTGGGGCGCGATGATCGTCTGGGAAATGGCTCGTCTGCATCCCGATCGGGTACGTGCCGTGGTAGGTGTCAGCGTGCCGGCAGTGCAGTGGCCGGGCCCACCCACAACCGTGATGAAGATGGTCTACGGCGACAACTTCTTCTACATCCTCTACTTCCAGCCGATCGGAGCGGCCGAGACCGAACTCGGTGCCAACCCGCGCGACACGATCGAAAAGGTGTTCTGGGCGATCAGTTCGGAAGGCTTTGTGATGCCGACGGAGATGCCGCCCCCAATGAAACCGATGGCAGGCACAGGCTTCCTCACCAACATGGCGACCCCGCCCGCGCTGCCGTGGTCGTGGCTGACCGAGGACGACGTTGCCCATTTCGCCGACCAGTTCACCCACAGTGGGTTCTTCGGGCCAGTCAGCTACTACCGCAACCTCGACCGTAACTACGAGTTGGTCAAGGACATCGGTCTCGACAAGATCACGATGCCGAGTGCCTTCATCTGCGGTGCCCAAGACCCCGTGTTGTTGATGGACAACACTGGCCTGGACCGGATGAAGACGTCGTTGCCGAACTACTTCGGGGCGGCGGTGATCGACGGCGCAGGCCACTGGACGCAGCAGGAGAAGCCGGCCGAGTTCAACGACGCGCTACTCGGGTACCTGCGTCGGTTCGACGCGCACGGCAATCCCTGAACCAACCAGGCGTTTCAGTACGATTGCCACTTCGAGGAGGACGAGAAGTGTCACACGCGTTGTATCGACTGGGCCGGTTCGCTGCCCGCCGCCCGTGGGCCGTTATCGGAATGTGGGTGATCGTCGCGGTGCTCGTCGTCGGATCGGCTGCACGCTTCGGTCGCGAGCTCGAAGATGCCTTCGAAGCGCCCGGCCTCGATTCGACCGCAGCTCTCGAACTGCTGACCGCCGCGCAATCGGACTCGGCCGGACCGACGGCGCAGGTCGTGTTGACCCCGATCGACGATTCCACGACCTTCTTCGACTCGCCCGACGCGCAGGCCGCTCTGGCGGAGGTCCACGCAGCGATCCTCGCATTACCGAACGTCATCGTTGCGACCGACCCTGCGAGCGCACTGGCGGCCGGTCCGGAGTCCGCCGTAGCGAGCGGAGCAGTGTCGCCGGGCGGACGGGTAGCCCTGATCCGCGTCCAGTATCCGCTCGTTGCCGAACTGAGTGCGACCGATCTCGACAACCTCAAAGAGTTCGCTGTGAGCGCCCGCGAGGGTTCGCCTCTCCAGGTCGAACTGAGCGGCGACCTGTTCTTTTCGTTCCAGGAGCCCGAGACGAACATCGGTGAGGTGATCGGCTTGATCGCTGCAGTCGTCATCCTGCTCGTCGCATTCGGTTCGGTCATCGCGATGGGACTCCCGATCGGCTTGGCCCTGTTCGGTCTCGCGCTCGGGATCAGTGCGATGTCGTTGATCACCTATCTGATCGATGTGCCGAGTTGGGCGCCACAGATGGCGAGCATGGTCGGCCTGGGCGTGGGCATCGACTACGCCCTGTTCCTCGTCACCCGGCATCGTGAGTTCCTGGCTCGGGGGATGACCGTCGAGGAATCGGTCGGGCGGGCGGTGGCGACCGCCGGCCAGGCCGTGATCTTTGCTGGCGGCACCGTCGTGATCGCCATTCTCGGGCTCGCGGTAGCCGGAGTTCCGTTCATGACTGCCGCGGGGGTGGCCATATCGATCACCGTCTTGATCATGGTCGTTGCGTCGATCACGCTGCTCCCTGCGTTTCTCGGCCTCGCTGGCCATCGGGTCAACGGGTTGCGAGCCGGTCGACGGCGTGCCGGCAAGGGCGCCTCCGTGAGCGCGGGCTGGGAACGTTGGGGTCGCCACGTCTCGAGCCATGCATGGGCGTACGCCGTTGGCGTCACGGTGCTGCTGCTTGCCTTGACTGCACCGGTTCTCTCACTTCGGCTCGGTTTCCCCGACGAAGGCTCGCTTCCCGCGAGCCGGACGGAAAGGCGAGCGTATGACCTCGTCGCGGCCGGCTTCGGCCCCGGGATCAACGGTCCATTGGTCATTGCAATCGACATCTCGCAGGACCCGAGCATCGTCGAACCCCTTCGCGACGCGGTCCTTGCCGACCCGGGAATCGCCGGCGTCGCCCCTGCGGTGGTGAACACCGATGCGGGCGTGGCGACCCTGCTGGCGTTCCCAACCTCCGCTCCTCAAGACGACGCCACGCTCGAGACGGTCAACCGATTGCGAGCAGACGTCTTCCCGCCTGTGCTCGACGGCAGTCCCGCGCGAGCCCACATCGGCGGCCAGACAGCCGCGTTCGGCGACATCGGCAACCGCGTCAACGATCGCCTCGCGCTGTTCATCTTCGCCGTGATCCTGTTGTCGTTCCTGCTGTTGACGCTCGTGTTTCGATCCGTGGTCGTCTCATTGAAGGCCGCGTTGATGAACCTGTTGAGCATCGGCGCCGCCTATGGCGTACTGGTGATGGTGTTCCAATGGGGGTGGGGCAAGGACCTCATCGACCTGGAATCGACCGTGCCGGTATCGGCGTAGGCCGCGCCCTCGAGACCGGCGCGCAGCGTGGTGCTCGTGACTTGAAGTGCCGAGATCACGACGATGTCGAACGTGCGCGTCCGCGTCTGCGTGCCGCTCACCACATTGAACTCGGCGGTGAAGCTGCCGGCGGCGGTCGGCGCGCCGCTCAACGCACCGCTGGCCAGCAGCGTGAGCCCGGATGGCAATGCGCCGCTCAGCACGGCCCAGCTCACGGTGCCCGTGCCGCCGCTCGTTTGTAGCGTGATGGAGTAGGGCTGACCCACGATCCCGTCGGGAAGTGCGGTCGTGGTGATCGAGAGGCCCGGTGTGACGAGCACCGCGATGCTCCGGCTCGCGGACTGCACTCCGCTCGTCACCTGGACGGTGACGTTGAAAGTCCCCGCGGTCGTCGGCGTGCCGGAGAGCGCACCGCTGACGGCGAGCGTGATCCCGGCCGGCAGCGTTCCGGCGGTGACGCCCCACGCGTACCCGCCCGCGCCACCGCTGGCCTTGAGCGTGTCGGCGTAGGGCTCGCCCTCCACTCCGGCCCGCAGGCTCGCGGTGGTGAGCTGGAGCGCCGGGATGATCAGGATGCTGAACGGCTGCGTGCGCGTGCGGCGACCGCTCGTCACGC
>JANOEM010000443.1:0-3078 GCA_031413195.1 Actinomycetes bacterium | reverse complement strand
GTGACCTCGCAAGGACTGGGAGCGTTTGAGCTGGGCAAACTCACCACGGCGCAACTGACCAAGTGGGTCGCCTCGATGTTGGGCAAGCCTCGAAGCAAGCGGAGTGTTGGGGCGCTCGCGCCGGCCAGTGTGCATCAGGCGTATCGGACCTTGCATCTCTGCCTTGAATCGGCAGTCGCCTGCGGGCACCTTGGCCGCAATCCATTGGACGGAGTGAAGCCGCCGAGAGTCGACGACAAGCCGATGCGGTTCCTGGCCGCAGGCGAAGTCGCGCAACTGACTGCGGCGATGGATGAGAGATATCGCGCCCTCGTGTTGGTCGGGTGCCTGTGCGGTCTGCGCGCTGGTGAACTCCTGGCGTTGCGCTGGGAAAACATCGACATGCTCGGGCGCAAGATCCAAGTCGTCGAACAGTTCGACAAGGAGAACGGGCCGGGTGCTGTCAAGCAGCCGAAGACCGCCGCAAGTCGACGTTCGGTGTCGATGCCGAGAGCAGTGGTAGAAGCCCTCGCAGCACACGCTGCGCTGCGAGTTACCGGCGAACCGCAGGACGGGAACGGTCCCCCGCTTCGGTTGGTTGGCGATGGCGGAACGAGCGTCGGTCAGCGGCACATCGCTACCGGTCTGGTGTTCGTCGGATCAACCGGTCACATGATAGATCTCAATCAGTTCCGGCGCACCGAGTGGGTGCGAGCAGTAGAGGCGGCAAGACTCGCGCCTCTCCGAATCCACGACATGCGCCATACCGCGGCGAGCCTCGCAATCCAGTCAGGTGCTGACGTCAAAGTCATTCAACGCATGCTCGGCCACGCGTCCGCCGCGATGACACTGGATCGCTACGGTCACCTCATGCCAGGGCAAGCGGAAGCAGTCGCCGATCGAATGGACGCGCTGATGAACGCAGTCGCCGGATGACAGTTATTGGATCGCGTTAGCTAGAACTGTGCCGAGGCCCGACGAACCAGTCAGAATGGCGAATTCTGCGAGACGTGCGAGCGCAGCCTTGAGGATTGCGCGCTTTGGCCGCGGAGACCGAATCTGGGCTGAGACCGTGTCTAGGTCGGATTCGTACTCAGCCCTGTCATCTCCGTCGAGCTTGTCGACGACCTCTGAGCGTTGGAGAGCCGTGACCGCCGCCTCGACCGACCGAACCTCAGCGACCGAAAGAACTGCGGCTCGGCCTGACGAATCTGCTCGGCCTTCCGTCTCCCGGTTCCAGGTCTCGACCTGGTCGACTCCCGCAGGTGTAATTGCATAGGCGCCGCCCAAGGCCGCAAACGTGCCGAGACCACGATCCTTGAGAAACATGGATATCGCCGTTGACTCTGCCTCATCCATCCCCAGTCGTTGGCCTAATTCAACGTACTGGACTCGTCCTAGCAGCGTGTTCGCACCTGTTTCGTCATACAAGGCGCGGAGGAATGCAGCGCGACGTGCGTCCGTCTGGGCTTGGGAAGTCACACCCGTGAGTATCGCGCGCAAGTACGACACTCGATCCGGATCGAGTGGAGACGTTTGCGGTCAACGCGCGGGCAGAACGCGGGCAACTCCGGATCTCGAAGAGTCCTCTGGCAACTCGGCGGAACCGAATAGGGCACCTGATCAGCAGCGGAACGAGAGGGATTTGAACCCCCGGGGCGTGAACCCTTCCGCTTTCAAGGCGGATGCATTTGGCCGCTCTGCCATCGTTCCGCCGGTCAGAATAGCGCGCAGG
Organism: Actinomycetes bacterium; assembly: GCA_031413195.1. GTDB lineage: Bacteria > Actinomycetota > Acidimicrobiia > Acidimicrobiales > Ilumatobacteraceae > WLMZ01. The sequence goes on along the minus strand of JANOEM010000443.1, from coordinate 1,364 downwards.
CCTTTGCATCCCGACTTTCGCGTTGTAACGTGCGCCACCAGTGCAAACGCTTCCAGTTTTGGGGGAGCAAAGCGGTTGCCAACGTAGGGGAATGATCGAGGGGTCACGTGAGCGGACGAGAGGGAACGACAACGCACGCATCGATCGTCGATGTCGCGGCCCGCGCCGGTGTTTCCGTCGCCACCGTCAGCCGGGCACTGCGTGATCACCCTCATGTGGCCAACGCGACACGCCAACGTGTGCAGGACGCGGCGACAGCCTTGCACTACGTGGCGGATGCAAACGCGTCGCGGCTCGCTTCCGGGCGGTCCAACACCATTGGGCTCGTCGCGCCGATCCTGACCAGTTGGTACACCACCGAGGTGATCGCCGGGGTCGAGGAGGTATTGCAGGAAGCCGAGCTCGACTTGCTGATCAGCACTCGTCGGGGCGCACCGGACAACCACCCCGTGTTCGGCCCGAACTCATCGTTTCGCCAGCGCGTCGACGGGATGATCCTGGTCGACGTTTTCTTCGATACGGAGCGATCTCGTGATCTCGTCAGGACCTCGACCCCGGCAGTTGTGTTGGGCGAACGCCTGGATCAGGTGGCGTCGCTCTCGATCGACAACCACCTCGGCGCCGAGATGGCCACTCGGCACCTGCTCGATCTTGGCCATCGGCGGATCGGCATGATCGGTGGGTTGGCGTTGCCGGGTATCACCAGCAACGTGCCCGAATCGCGCACGGCCGGCTATGAGTCTGCGCTCGCTGCCGCACGGATCCGTCGTGATCGGGCGTTACAGGTCGACGGTCACTTCACGATCGAGGGCGGGCGCAGGGCGGCCCGTCAACTGCTGCTCGGGTCTCAGCCGCCGACCGCGATCTTCTGCATGTCCGACGAGATGGCGTTCGGCGTGTTGCAGGCTGCTCGGGAACTCGGCCTGTCCGTGCCGGGCGATCTGTCCGTGATCGGCTTCGACGACCACACCGCAGCAGAGGCCTTCGGGCTGTCGACCATCCGTCAGCCGGTCAAGGAGATGGGCCGGATCGCGGCGCGATTGATGACCGACATCCTTGGCGGCCACGCTGCCGAGGCACACCATCACCCGCTCGGTATTGCACTGATCGCTCGATCGAGTACAGCGCAGCTTTCGGTTCGATGAACGCTCGATGACGAATGTGTTGACTGACGGCGCCGTCTGAGCTATCTTGCAAACGCTTACATACGGAGCTGGCACAGCGCCTGCTCCTTTTCTCAATAGGGGGAGAAAATTATGGCGAGTCGCAAATACCTGCGTTTCGTTGCAACTGCATTGACCATCTCGTTCGTGGCCGCTTCGTGCGGATCCGACGAGGACAAGGCCGCCACAACCACGGCTGCC
>JANOEM010000442.1:0-3533 GCA_031413195.1 Actinomycetes bacterium | reverse complement strand
GGGTCGACAAACACCACGTGGGTCGAGTCGCTGCGTTGGCCGCGCTCTTGGGGCGTGATCACGATGATCTTGCCTTCAGGCCGAACGAATCGGAGATGCGCGTCGATCAGCGCGACGGCCTCGTCCTCGGTCATATGTTCGAGCACATGGGAGAACAGCATCGAGTCGAAGCGATTATCGACGCAGTACTCGCTCGCAGCGAATTCGTCGGCGGTGAAGGCGACCAAGCCATCGGCACGGCAGGCTGCGACACAATCGAGGTTGTGATCGACCCCGACCCCGTTGCCATCAAGGTGCGCAAGGTTGCGACCGATCCCACAGCCGATGTCGAGCACGAACCCGGGCTGCAATCGGCGCAGGTTCCATCGGTAGGGCCGTTGTGGATCGAGGACGCGGCGGAGTCGACCGCCGCGAGCGGACAATCGCTGGAGGCGTTGCGCATAGGCAGCCTCGGCGGTTGATTCCGGCTGGGTGTTGACCATGGCATCAGCTTACGGAGGGTGGATCGAGAGATCCTGCAACGGGACCATCGACACCGTTAGCCTCAGCACCCGATGTCATCGAACGCCGACGAAGCACGGGCAGGAGGGCCGAAGGCTTCCGGGGCGCCAGCGATCACCTTCGCGATCCCCTACTTCGCCAACGCGGCCTACCTGCTCGAGGCGATGGCGAGCGTGCGGGCCCAGACCCGCAGCGATTGGCAGTTGATCGTCGTCGACGACGCCGGCCCGGAACCCGTTGGCGAGCTCGTCGCGGCAATCGACGATTTGCGCATCAGCGCCATTCGCAACTCGGCCAACCTCGGTCTGGCGCGGAACTGGAACGAGTGCATCCGCCTCGCCGACGCGCCATGGGTGACGCTGCTCCACGCCGACGATCGGCTCGCCCCGGGGTATTCCGCCGCCGTTCTTTCCGCCGCCGAACGCGACCCGGAACTTGCGGCAGTCTTCACCGACACTCACATCATCGGCGCCGATGGATCACCGATGCGATCGCTCCCCGACGCCGTAAAACGCCTGGCCCGACGACCCAAGACCGATCACGACGTGTCCGGTGACGAAGGCTTCGCCGGCATTCTCGCCAACAACTACGTGTTCTGCCCGGCAATGTGCCACCGCCGAGATCTCGCCCTGCTCCATCCGTTCGACGACAGGTGGCGGATGGTGATGGACCTCGACCACACCGGCCGGTTGCTGCTCGATGGCCACCGCCTCCGTGGTATCCGCCAACCGCTGTACCAGTACCGTCGACATGGCTCGAACCAGACTGCGTCGCTGACAGCGAGTGCAGTTCGGTTCCAGGAGGAGATTGCGTTATACCGCGAGTTTGCCTTGATCGCCGAGGCGAAGGGTTGGGCGAAGACGATGCGAGCGGCACGCCATCGGACGATGATTCGCATCCACCTCGGGCTGCAGGCAACCATCGATCTCGGTTCGCTCCGCTTCGACGCAGCGCGCCACAAGGCTGTGCTGCTGATGGCAGACATCAAGCCTGCTCGTTCCCACCGTTCCCAACATGCGGGAGGTGATCCACGGTGAAGTTCATCCGAGGGATTCGGCGACGGCTGCGGCCATGGCTCCCCGATGCCGGGTTCTTCGTTCTCATGCTGATCATGCTCAGTACCTGGTTGCTCGCGATCCCGCGCTGGGCGTCGCCTGACGAACCCGAGCACGTATACAAGGCGTACGGCACTGCGCACGGGCAGCTGCTCGGTCGCGAGATCATCCGCGATCCACCCGTTCCTTCGAACATCCGCCAGTTCGACGGCCCCGTCACGTTCGGGCTCGGCGACATCCGCTGCTACTTCTTCCGCCCCGAGTCGCCAGCCGGATGTGATCTCGGGGCACGGCCGGAGCTCGAGTCGTCTGCTGCGCGGTACCCGCCGTACTACTACGCGCTGGTCGGCGGAGGTGCTCGCCTCGTCGGGCAGCCCGAGAGTGTGCGCACCTACCGGCTCTTCTCGGCCCTGCTCTGCACAGCGATGCTGGCAGGCGCATTCGCGCTGCTTCGGCGCTCGAGATCGCGACGGCTTGCGCCGTTGATGCTCGTGACCATGACACCGATGGCGTTGTTCATGATGGCTTCGGTCAACCCGAACGCAACCGAGATCTCGGGGTTCATCTTGATCTGGGCACTGCTCACCCGGCTATGCGTCGACGATCAACCGTCGAAACGATTCTCACTCGCGCTCGGGATCACTGCGGCGGTGTTGATCATGTTCAGACCCATTTCTGCGGTCTGGCTTGCGTGCGTCGGCATCATCGTCCTGATCGCGGCTTCGCCGACGCGCCGTCGCGAGTTCTTCCGGAAGCCCTTCCTCGTTCGACTCCTGGTTCCGCTCACGGTCGGCGTGGTCGCATCACTGGCCTGGCTGCGGTTCGCAGCCTTCAAAGTCTCCGACAGCCGAGTCGCGACCAACTTGACGCTTCGCGAAGTCGTGCGCCTGTCGGTCGATCGATGGCACGGGTACTACCTGCAGATGGTCGGCGTGCTCGGTTGGCTCGACACGAACCTGCCGACCGTCACGTACTGGGGGTGGTCGATCGCAATCATCGCCGTCGCAGCGATCCACCTGACACGCTCGGGGCCGCGGCAGTGGCTCACCCTCGCCGCGCTCGTCGGGGCCTACCTGGTGACACCGATCGCGATCAACGCGTCCACGGCGGCGAGCGCAGGACTGAGCTTCCAGGGCCGGTACAGCCTCCCGGTGTTCGCAGGATTGGCCTTCCTGCCGATGCTCGACGACCGGCACCTCAAGGCGGTTCGTTCGTCGACATTGCTGATGTACGTCGCGTTGGCGGTGATCACCGTTGCCGAAGTGGCAGGTTTCTGGCAGATGCTGCGCCGGTTCTCGGTGGGTGCGTCGGGCAAGATCTGGCTCGTCGGTGATCTGCCATGGCAACCGGGCAAGATCTGGCTCGTCGGTGATCTGCCATGGCAACCGGGCATCCCGCCGATGTTGCTGATCGGGGTCAACGCGATCGTGATGATCTTGCTGTGTGTCACGACCGTGCTGATCACCCGCCGCAGCCATGCCGAGCCGACCGACGAGAACGATCCGATCGAGGAATTCGCATCCGCTACATGATGTAGCCGAAGACGTCGATCACCAGATCGGTCGCACCCAGTGCGTTGAATGTGTCGAGGCCACCGCCTGCTCCGACCCGCAGATACGCCTGATTCGGCACCGGCACGCCGGGCCGTGGGTTCAGGGTCGAGGCAAGCGGCTTGGCTGTCGAGTTCGGCCATACCGTCACGAACGACGGCGACGAGCTGTTCACCGACGTCACGTTCACAACCACAGCCTTCGCCCCGACAGGAATCGGCACGCCAGCGGCGATCGCGACCGGGCGGATTTCACCCGTGCCGATCTGCCCGCCGGGACCGCCGGTGCCGTCGCGAGTATCGACCAACCGTTGCGGTACGACGGGAACGAACAAACCGCCAGACGATGAGAAGTACCCGATCTCGTCGGCGATCACATGACTGGTCCCTGCCGAATTGAAGATGCTCACGCGGCCATTCGCCCCGAC
>JANOEM010000441.1:0-4263 GCA_031413195.1 Actinomycetes bacterium | reverse complement strand
AAATCAATCACAACAGGAATATTCGTGGTGTTTTTAAATCTAAATTCTAACACTGATTCATTGTAATAATTTGCATTAAAACTTGCTTGTTGTGCTGGGTCTATAGTTATGTATGGAAGTCTTTCCAGACGTTCCTCGACTCGCCACACCGGGTGATCATCGAGTTCGTCCCGGACTACACCTTGAGCTTCGATGCGAACCTGATGTGGGCCCGGTCGCCCGATGCGGTCAGTTGAGGTCTAACCGCTCGGCAACCATTTCGCCGGTGGGGTACAGTCACCCGATCGTCTCTGGGGAGAGGCCGTCGATGTGGGGAAGTAAGGGAATATCGGATCACCAGAGCGTCGGCAGAGTCGGCGTTTCGACAAGGGGGAAATCATGATCAATACAGGCAATCGTTCATCACGTCGGGCAAAGTCCCGTGCCCGGTGGGGCGCAGGTCTCATCGCAATGGCGCTCATCGCCGCCGCCTGCAGCAGCGACGAGAAGGCCACACCGGCCACTGAGGCTGCGGTCACGACCGCCGCACCCACAGCGACTGAGCCTGCGGCAACCGAACCACCCGCGACCGAGCCAGCGTCAACCGAGCCCGCCGCGACCGATACGGCCGCGACCGAAGCGCCCGAGACAACGGCGGAAGAAGCACCGGCCGGCGACGGAGTCACCATTTTCCCCGATCTCGCGCCTCCTACCGGTGACGAGATCGTGATCGGACTTGTCAACAGCGAGGGCGGGGCTCTCGGCCTCGACTTCCCCGAGATCCGGCTCTACATCGAGGCTTTCTCAGAGTACCTCAACGAGCACGGCGGTCTCGGCGGACGGCCGATCAAGATCGAGAGCTGCATCGCCAAGGGTTCTCCCGAGACGTCGCAGGCCTGCGCGCAAGAACTCGTCGGCAAGAACGTCGACATGATCATGATCGGCTTGGACCTCTTCATCGACTACGCAACCTTCGCCGCTGCCAATCTCCCCGTGATCGGTGTCCTGCCGATTCTGCCCGGTGACTACACTGCCGAGGCCCTGTTCCTGACAGGCGGAACTGCGGGCGTCTCGGGACAGATGGCGGCCGTGGCGAAGGAGTACTTCAAGGCCGAGACCGTCGGAATCATCAGCGCCGACAACGCGGGAGCAAATGCGAACGAGGTGGCTCTTTCCGCGGCACTCGACATCGCCGGGATCGCACACACCACCGTCAAGGGTGGCGACAACGAGACCGACGCCGGGTACCAGGGCCTTGTCCGCTCGGCAGCCGAAAGCAACCCGGATTTGTTGGTGTCGCTCTATGCAGGTGATGGCTGCATCGGTACGATGCGCGGCCGCGCCGCGTTGGGAATCGAGATTCCCGTCATTACTACCGGGATCTGCTCTGGCAAGGAGGTGCTCTCTCAGGTTGGTGACGACGCCGTCGGCTGGTCGTTCGTTGGTGTGCAGACCTCGGAAGACACACCCGAAAAGGTGCTCGTCCAGGAGGTCGCCGCGCCAATCGTCGGGGTCGAACCAGCAGAGGTCGACCCCACAGCATTCGGTCTCGGCGCACTCGGGATGGTTGGCATCATGACTCTCGCTGATTTCGCCAACGCGATGGTTGCCAACGGTGACGAAGTCACGGCGCAATCGTTGTACGACTTCCTCAAGGCGTCCAGGGGCCGCCCGGCCTGGCCGGCTGGCGCTCAGATGGAGTGCGGTGCCTCTCCGACCAACCCGAGCGTCTGCGGATTCACAGGCCCCGTTGCGCAGTTCAACGCAGGCGGCGGCGTGACGACGATCCCTGGCCTCGAAGCAGTGTCGTCCCTGAACTACCTGCCGTGAGAATCGATTCATGAGAGCAAGAACATGAGAATTGAAAGGAAGTCGTTCAGCCGATGATCGACTACGGCTTCTATCTGCTGCTCGGAAGCGGGGCAGCGGCGATCATTGCGGCGTTCGGGCTCGGGTTGGTCATCACCTACCAGGGCTCGGGCGTCGTGAACTTCGCCTACGGCGCGATGGCGATGTGGGTTGTTTACGTCTATTCCGATCTTCGCCAGGGGGCGTACCCGTTCCCGGTGCCCGGTTTGCCGGAGCGATACCATTTCGGTCACAGCGTCGGTACGCCGTGGGCGATGGCCCTGTCGCTGATCACCGCAGCGGTGATGGGGCTACTCGTCTACCTGCTCGTGTTCCGTCCGCTTCGCAAGGCGCCGGCGTTGGCAAAGGTCGTCGCGAGCATCGGACTCGTGATCGTGTTCACGTCACTCGTCGCGCGACGGTTCTCGGAAAAGACCTCGGTTCGGGTCCCAGGAATCCTGCCGCGCGAACCCGTGACGATCGCAGAAGGCCTCACCGTGCCCCGCGACGGACTGTGGCTCGCATTGATCGTCATCGCCCTTGCGGCGGTGCTCTGGGCGTTATCGCGCTACACCCGGATCGGGCTGGTGACCCGGGCAGCGGCCGAGAACGAAAAGGGGGCCGTGTTGTTGGGGTTCTCGCCCGATTTTCTTGCCGGTCTGAGCTTCGTCGTCGCGTCGCTCCTTGGCGGATTCATCGCCATCCTCGCCTCGCCGATGATCCAACTCAGCGGCAGCGTGTTCACGTTCGGGTTCCTCATTCCCGCTTTGGGCGCTGCCTTGATCGGCAAGTTCCGCAACGTCTGGCCGACCGTCATCACCGGTCTGGCGATCGGAATGGTGCAGTCGACATTTACTCCGCTCCAATCCGACATCAGTTGGTTCCCGAAGTACGGCGCACGCGAAGGGCTGCCCTTCCTCGTGATCATCATCGCTATGGCGGTACTCGGCGAACGACTCCCCGACCGGGGAGCGGTCGACAATTGGAAGCTCCCCGCAGTTCCGCCAGCCAGGTTGACGCCGGCGATGGTTCTCGTGCCGGTCATCCTTGCGGTCGGCGGCCTGTTGCTGCTCGGCCCGCTGTGGCGAGGGGCGATCATGACCACGATCATTGCCGCAGTGCTTGCGTTGTCACTCGTCGTACTGACCGGCTTCGGTGGGCAGACTTCGCTGGCTCAGATGGCGTTTGCGGGGATTGCCGGATTTTCGCTTTCGAAACTTGCGATGCAATGGAACGTGCCGTTCCCGATCGCTCCGATCCTCGCCTGCAGTTTGGCAGCGCTGTTCGGAGTCATCGTCGGTCTCCCTGCGCTGCGGGTTCGGGGTACCAACCTTGCCATCGTCACCCTTGCCGGAAGCGTCGCGATCTCGGAGTTCTTGTTCAAGAACCCTGCCTTTGTCGGTGACCCTTCGACGGGTGGCGCGAAGATTCCAAATCCAGAGCTGGGCAACTGGGACTTCGGCTTGGTGCTCGGTACCAAGTCGTCACGCCCGGTCTTCGGGATATTCCTCCTCGTGGTCCTCGTCGTGGTCTGTCTCGTCGTTGCCAACATCCGCCGGAGCGCGACGGGCAGGAGGATGTTGGCGATTCGATCCAACGAGCGCGCTGCCAGCGCGATCGGCATCAATGTCGCCGGCGGCAAGCTGCTCGTGTTCTCGGTGTCCTCGTTCATCGCCGGTATCGGTGGGTGCCTGATTGCCTACCGCTTCGGAAGCGTGTCCGAAGCCTCCTATGGCACGGTCGCCTCGCTTGCCGCGCTTGCGGTCGCCTACCTTGGCGGTATCACGAGCGTGAGCGGTGCAGTCACGTCGGGGATCCTGGCAGCCTCGGGAATCGCGTTCTACGCCTCGAGCCAGGTCTATGGCTCGCTCGGTGCGTGGGAAGCGCTGATCGGTGGCGTGCTGCTGATCTTCACTGCGATTACGAACCCGGAGGGGGTTGCGGGAGCCTTCCGGTCAAAGGCCGAGGCCGCGAGGCAGAAGAAAGCACAGAAATCCGAGGCGGCCAAGCCTGCCCCGATTGCTTCGATGCCCACGGTCGGAGCGGCCAGCTAGTCCGAGCTGATCTACGTCCGGTCAGCGGGTCTTGCTGATCCCGAGCGAGCGGGTCGCGGCGGCGCTGTCGTGGTAGTCGACTTCGCGCCGGATCAAGCCATCCTCGATCACGAGCCAGCTCATCCCCTCTGATGTCCATCTCTTGCCGACAGCGGCCTCGCCGAAGATCGCGGCATTGGTGACGGTCGCGCTCATCGTCCAGCGCAGGGCGACTCCGGTCGGGCTCGTCCAGTAGTCGGCCGGTATCAGGCGGAGATCGGGCCAGACCTGGAGTCCTGAGGCGAAGAAGTGGCGGATCGCCGGCCACCCTGTGTGTTCGCCACCGACGATGTCGGACAGCACGCCATCCGGGTGGAAGAACGGTTGCGGGGCATCCGCATCC
>JANOEM010000440.1:0-1583 GCA_031413195.1 Actinomycetes bacterium | reverse complement strand
GACAACTGTGCGGTCGTGGTTACTCTCCCCGAGCCCTGAAGTTGGGCGATCGTTTCCGCTGAGACCCAGCGGCCATGCGCCGACATTCGCGGCCAGCGCCTTCGGGGAGTAACCATGGCACACCCTCGGTGCACGATGTGTGGAATGGATCGACGATACGCAAATGTCACCGACCTCGCCGCGACACAGTTCGGGGCCATCAGCCTGACCCAGATGAACCAGTTGGGAGTAGACCGAAGGGTGCGCAGCGCTTGGTCGTCACGGGGTTTGATCCGCCGCAAAGGCCCCGCTCATATTCGATAGCGGGCTCACACCCCGGCTGGCACCAAAGCCTCTGGGTCGCCTCTGCCGACGTCGCAGGTGTCGGCTACATCGCGGGCCGAAGTGCCGCTCGGCTCCAAGGTCTGGACGGCTTTCACTGCGACGCGGTCGAACTCCTTGTCGGCCGTGCTCATCGCGGTGTCCGTTCGGTTCATCGCGTCTGCTCGACCTCGGCCGCTCTGCCCCAGTCCGACTCGGTGGTGGTGGACAACATTCGATGCCTCTCGGCCGAGCGCCTCATCCTCGAATCGCCATTGTTCGGCTTCAGTCGAGCGGAGACCGAGAATGCAATCGATTCCGCAATCAGGCTCCGGCTGGTCAGCGAACAGCGGCTTCGAACCAAGGTCATCGCCAGGCATCGGGCAAGCATCCACGGCGGCCGTGCGCTGCTCGACGCGCTGGTCGACATGGGCGGCGAGAGCAGATTGGAGCGATCGTTCCTCGCCCTGATCCGATCCGCAGGAGTTCCCCGCCCGGACATGCAGCGAGTGTGGCGCGACGGTTCGCCGCCCGAGGTCGCGCTGGTAGCAAATGTCGGGCCATTCCCGACATGTGATGCCTGCGCTTGCGCCGGGTCACCAGTCGGTGGGCCGGTAGTCCTTCAGGAACTGACCCCACATGTGGTTCCCGCTGTTGCAACCGGAAATGATCGGATCGACGATTCGCGCTGCCCCATCCACGATGTCGAGCGGCGGATGAAAGTGCTGTTGCGCAGTCTTGCGCTGGGCGATGTGAAGCGGGTCCTCGTCGCTCACCCAACCGGTATCGACGCTGTTCATGTGAATGCCATCGGCGTGGTAGTCGGCCGCCGAGGTGCGCGTCATCATGTTCAACGCAGCTTTGGCCATGTTCGTGTGCGGGTGCCGGGTGGTCTTCAGTCTTCGGTAAAACTGCCCTTCGACAGCCGAGACGTTCACGATGTGCTTGTCCCGTCCGGGGGTGCGCAGCATCAGCGGCTTCAGCCTGGCGTTGATGACGAAGGGGGCGACCGCGTTGACCAGTTGGGTTTCCAACAGTTCTACCGACGACACCTCGGCGAGGGTCAAACGCCACGAGTTCCGATCTCGGAGGTCGACTTGCTGCAGATCTTGATCGAGGCGACCGGCGGGAAAGAGATGGTCCTGGGTTTCGGATTCCTCCGGAAGCAGCGGCACCTGCGACATCTCCGCGGCGTGCACGAGTCCCGGCGCGAGCGTGGGCGCATCGAGTTGCACCGGCAACTCGCCGGACTGGATCATGTCGTAGCCGCGCAGGCCCTCGTA
>JANOEM010000439.1:0-4740 GCA_031413195.1 Actinomycetes bacterium | reverse complement strand
GATACCCCTTTGGTGGACCGGCGAGACAGGCATCGACCTCGGCATGCGGCATCGGTCGGGTCACATCCTCCGAGCAGTACTTGGCGTTCTCCCGCAGCTGCATGAAGGACACCCCCATGCCGGTGTCGCGCATTTCGATGGCGAACTCGACGGCCTGTGATCGAGTGAAGCCCTGGCACTCGGCCTGGATGATCGACGTGATCCGGTCCGTGTACGCGACGATCTCATCGGTCTCCGCATTCCTCTTGTGCACCCGGTACGCGAGAAGGCCGCCCACGACGGCGAGGACGAGCAACACCCGCAGGGCGTAGTTCGGTCGGTGCTTGCGCTCAAGCGCCGGGGCCGCTACCGAGCGGGGCCCTTCCAACCATTCGCCACAGAATCGACACTTCCTTGCGGCACCCTGGATAACCTCCGCGCAGTGAGGGCACGTCTTGGTGGATGGCTCGGGGACATCGGACGAAACGCCCTCTGGATCCAAGGCATCGCTACTGGCCTCCTCGGCCGATTCAGCTTCGGGTGTTTCTGCGCGGATTGAACGCGGGGGGATGCTCGACGTCGAAATGCGAAGCCCACAGTGCGTGCACTCGACCTGGTCTCCCTTTACCAGCACGTGCTTGGTGCCCATCTGGCACGTTGAGCACCGGAATCGAAGGCGGATCTCTGCGGGGTTGCTCATCTGCACTTCCCGATCAGAGTTCGGACGCCGATCGGCATCGGCCAGGCGAGGGGAACGAGCCCGGAATCCTGGTCGAGCCACTGGGCCGCCGATGCGCCGTGCTCCTGTCGATACTTGCCAGGATCGACTCGGCGCAGTGAGGGCAGGCCTTGTGGGTGTCGGCATCGTCACCTGCACCGTCGGTCGAAGGTGTTTCCTGCGAAAGTGACGTGGACGGATCGGTCGCTGCCTCAAGGGGCTCTCGAAATTTACAGGTCGCGCACAACCCGTCTTGCTCATGCCGGGTTTGGAACTGGCATCGGTCGCAGAACACCATCTTCATCGGCATCAGTGACTGCCGATCAGCGGCACTTCGTCAGCGTCTGCGCGACGAGGTTCCCGAGGGGCGCTTGAAGACTCTTGATGGCTACCGATGACGAGAGAACGGTCAGCGCACGAGCACCGTAAGTCGAGGCGTATTCGCGGACCTCAGCGCACGATGCAGCTCGAGCTTCGTCGACGCACGGCTGATCGATAACGAGCCGCCCCGAGTTGACGGAGACGCAGGCAGTCAGGCTGGCGCCGATAGCGGCGACGAGATACCCACCATCACGTTCGGCTTTGAAGGCCGGATCGTCCTGCAGGTTGTCGACGTAGGCGGTGCACGCATCGGCATCGCCGGCATCGCATGCACGTTTCAAGCGGACCAGGTCGCGGTGTCCCGTAGGCGGGGCGGTCGTGGGCTTGTCGACACCCGCGGGATCTGGCTTCGGGGTGTACTTCGGAGATGGTCTCCACAAGTCGTGTTTGGGGGCGCTCTCGCCGGAGCCGACACGCTGGTGAATCGGAGCGAGAGTCGTGGGTCCCTCGCCTGGGCGTGTCGGTGCTAGCGCGGGATCATTGCCACCACCCGGTCTCGCTGTCGCATCCGCAGTCGCCACGTGAGTCGGTCGGGACGGCGCTGGATTTCGGAAGTCACCATCCGAGCCGCAGCTGATCTCGCCGAGGGTTCGAGCCCGGAGAATGCACCCCGCCTTCGCTTCGGTGATCTGGCCGCGGATGCACTCCTGGATTCGCTTCTCGCTATCGCCTCGGAACCTCTGCTGGCCGAGTCGGGCGAGATGGTCAGCGACCTGGATGCAGAGACGCCGTTCAACGTTGCCGTCGGTCACGAGCGCGTTGTCCAACGGCACGCCGTTGAGGCAGCCGTCGTAGTCGAGCCGAGCCCGGCGTTCACCATCGGCTGTCGCGTATCGCATCGGAGCCTCGTCGTCCCCACGTGCTTGGATCTGCCACTGGGCTTGCTCCCAGCAGCGATCGTCAGAGGCCCACTGGTACCGGTAGAGCTGCCGGGCGCCGGGGGAACGCACCATGCAACCGATGAGCAACGCGGCCGTCGCACACCCAAGCGTCGCCGCCACGCTCCACACGCCGTGCACTGCCCTTGAGCTCATCGACCGCTCCTTGGGTCGCCCAGCCGGCGAGCCACGGAACCATCGTACCCCAACCGATCGGTTCGTGGTTCACGTTCGCCGCTCGGTCGAAGGTCTGTGGCGATGCGCAACGCCGACCCCGACCGCGTCATACGCGCCGTTGGCCGACGGATCGCAGAGTTACGGTTGGCGGCCGACGAGACGCAGGAGAAACTGGCCGAACGCGCCAGGTTCTCGGTGAGCTATCTCCAGCGGATCGAAGGTGGTCGACAAGCCCTCGGCATCAGATCCTTGGTCCGGTTCGCGAACGTCTTGGGCGTCACTGTCGGCGAGTTGTTCGTTGCTTCATCAAGCCCCACTCCTGCGAGGCTGCGACGGGCTACTCGGGGACGTGGACGATCGCGATAGGCGGTCGAGGTTTCGGAACGTGATCGTCGGAACCGACGTGACCGCCGAAATCGGACCACGAGTTCCGTCCCGTTCTGACGATCGACCTCAACGGCGGCATGGTCGCGGCCTCGACGATCTCGCCGTTACGATCGCTCATCGAGGACGAACATGCGGAACACCCTCCTGCACGTAACGCCGGATGTTCGCGAGGATGGCCTGATCGTTCAGCTGCACGTCGACCGAGCTCATCGACACCGCGCAGGGGACGTGGCTACGCACACCAGCCGCGAGCTCGGCGGGTGTAACTTCAGGAATTCAGCAGCCAGCGTTTCGGAGCTCGCAGAAGCATGTCGCTGATCGATCTCATCAAGGAGGAAGTTGTCGCGCGTGCCCTCGACGAACTGATCATCCATCCACCCAAGGTGCCGAATCGGTTGGTTGTGCCGCCCGCCCGGAACAGCGGTGGCCTGGTCGGGCGTGCATTCAACTATGCCTTGGGCTTCGAGATCGTTCGCCAGAATCCCGTCGCCACATGGGGAGAGTGGGGCGCAGACCGGTCGCTGAGGAGCCTCTCCTCGTCGCTGGCCGGCGTGAAGAACCTTGTTGGTGTCGACCTTGAGGTCGCTCAAGTATCGGCCAACGGCGTACGTCTCGACGTTCAGGATGTAGACACGTGGACCAAGATCATCGGCAGCGCACGGCGAGATCTCGTCGGCTACGCGAAACTCAAGGAGCCGATCCAAGAGGAGCGAGCCGCGATGGCGCAACACGCTTTGCGTCTCGCAAAGATCGAGGCCTACTTCCGCAGCGGAATGATCGATCCAACCGTCAACGATACCCGTTCCGATGACGTGAACGACATCACGGCGCTTGTCGCTGCAGTCCCCCGTGGTTTCTGCTCATCGCCGGAGGTCGCCACAATCGGACCGGAATTCGGCGACGCATCCCGCGCTGTGGGGGGCGCTGACGCTGACCTGATACTCGATGATGCGATCGTCGAGTTGAAGACCGTCAAGACGCTGCAAGTGAGGCAAGACGTTCGACAGGTTGTTGCCTATCTGGTTCTTGCGCAGGTTGGCCAGATCGAAGGACGACCTCCATCGTGTCAACGAGCGGTCCTCTACTACGCCCGGCAAGCTCAGGTGATCGAGCTCGCCCTGATGGACGACTTCAAACAGAAGACCAAGCTCGTGTTCGAGATCATGCAATCGGCTGCCACGACTGTTGAGTAGGTGGGCAGACACACCTCACAGCATCCGACGATCACGAATTCGCGGCCGATAGGATCGAACGGGCGGGTTCCTACCGGCGCTCAAGAAGGGCGCCGCAGTTCGCCGCATGTGCGCCGCACACGAGCCGCGATGGCTTCCACAGCAGCGAATGGGCCATGAAAACAGGAGCCTTGCGAGGTTGCCGCGGTGCCGCGGGAAAAAAAACGACCAAACCCTCCTCGTCATAGGGGGGTGGGCACAGACCCCAGACTTCAGAGGAAGAAAAAAAGAAAACTAAGTTTGGGTCTGATTTCTTTGCGGCACCGCGGCAGCCTTTAAGTTCAGGTATTTGGTCTTGCGGCAAGCCCGCGGCAGACCTGCGGCACCCTTGCGGCAAACCGGTGATCACTTGCCGTACCGGTCTCGGATCGAGTCGCTGAGCTCGCAGGCCACAGGCAACCTGAGCAGCTTCGGCAAGGTTGCCGGCACCCGCGACATCCCGACTTTGACGATGGCCCGCGCTGCCACCCACGGGCAGCCGGCCTCGTGGTTCGCCTCGATCGACACGCCTCTGGCGAGAGGAGCATCACGGTCTGGGCATGAACACCGCCGGGTCGTGAAGACGGCCTCGTCATGAACGGTGAACTTGATCCGCAGGTCGGAGTGGTCGGTGATGTCCTGCATCTGCGCCACCAATAGATCCCTCGCGACCGCCTGGACGACGTTCTCGACGATTGTCTGCGGGATGATCCAACCCTTCATCCGGCCGTCACCGCACTTGACCTTCTTTCCGGTCCCGCCACCTCCGCGTTGCTTACGACCGGGATCGAAAGAGAAGTCAGCTGCGTACCGGTACACCCAGCCCAGCCCGCCGAACTGCTCCTCGCGGCGTTTCTCGATCCCCCGGTAGACCAGCGAGCGACCGGTCGGCAAGATCACCTCGACCACGGCGCCGGATCCTTGGGCACCGGTGCGCCGGGTGATCACGCACCCACCGACAGAGGTCGTGTATCCCTCGTCGACTGCCCGCACTACTGCGCGGTGGTAG
>JANOEM010000438.1:0-10783 GCA_031413195.1 Actinomycetes bacterium | reverse complement strand
TACTCGTCCTCTCGCCAGCCGGCCCCGATCCCGAGGATGAAGCGACCTCCGGACAGCGTTTGCAGCGTTGCCGACATCTTCGCGGTCAATGCCGGGTTGCGGTAGCCCTGGCCGAGCACATGGTGGCACAACAGCACGTCGGGAAACTTCGCCGCGAGCCAGGTGAGCGTGGTCCACGCTTCGAGGAACGGGTCGGTCTTGGCGTCGAACCCGTAGAAGTGATCGGCGATCCAGAGTGAATCGAAATGGGCCAGGGCAGTCGGCAGGATGTGCTGTTCTTGATACATCACGATCGGCTGGTGGTCGCTCCACCTGTTGCCGATCACCGGGGACAACCACCCGAACTTCACGTCAGTCGCCATGGTTGTCCCCGTTTCTTCGTTGGCCGCGAATCCGGCCTCAGCCGATTCGTTCGATGATGGTCGCGTTTGCGAGTCCGCCACCTTCGCACATCAACTGCATGCCGTAACGGCCGCCGGTTCGTTCGAGCTCGTTGAGCAGGGTTGCCATCAGCTTCGTACCGGAGCAGCCGAGTGGGTGGCCGAGAGCGATCGCGCCGCCGTTGACGTTGACCTTGCTCATGTCCGCGCCGGTCTCCTTCGCCCACGCCAGCACAACCGAAGCGAACGCCTCGTTGATCTCGAACAGGTCGATGTCGTCGATGCTGAGGCCCGACTTCTCGAGTATTTTTGCGGTTGCCGGGATCGGACCCTTCAACATGGTGACTGGATCCGTGCCCACGACTGCGAACGAATG
The DNA here is from genome assembly GCA_031413195.1 of Actinomycetes bacterium. GTDB lineage: Bacteria > Actinomycetota > Acidimicrobiia > Acidimicrobiales > Ilumatobacteraceae > WLMZ01. The sequence goes on along the minus strand of JANOEM010000438.1, from coordinate 10,027 downwards.
GAACCGGGCACGGGGCTTGAGACCGAGTTCGGCAGCCTTCTCGGCACTCATGATCAGAACAGCCGATGCGCCATCGGCGATCTGCGACGAGTTGCCGGCAGTGATCTTGCCGTCTTCCTTGAACGCGGGCTTGAGTTTGGCCAGCCCCTCGGCGGTGGTGCCCGCGCGGATGCCTTCGTCGGTGCTGTGCAGCTCTTCACCGTTGCCGAGATCGACGGGAACGGGGATGATCTCGTTGTCGAAGCGTCCCTCAGCTGTCGCGAGTTCTGCGCGCTGCTGGCTGAGCGCGCCGAACGCGTCGAGGTCTTCGCGAGTGATGCCGTACTCGTCGGCGATCATGTCGGCGCCGATGCCCTGCGGGGGCAGCCCGGACTCGCTGTAGCGGCCGAGCATCTCCTTCGGGAACGGATGTCCCAACTCGCCACGAACCACCGATGCGCCCATCGGAGTTGTGGACATGATCTCGACGCCGGCCGCAATGACGATGTCGTACGCGCCGGCGATGACGCCCTGGGCGCCGAAGTGCATGGCCTGCTGACTCGACCCGCACTGCCGATCGACCGTGGTGGCCGGAACCGACTCCGGCCACCCGGCCGCGAGCACGGCACTGCGGCCGATGTTCAGCGACTGCTGCCCGACTTGCGAGACGCATCCCATGATGACGTCATCGACCTTGGCCGGATCGAGATGGTTGCGCTCTTCCAGTGCCTTCAGGACGTGGGCGGCCAGAGCGGCCGGGTGCCAATCCTTGAGCTTGCCGTTGCGCTTGCCACTGGGCGTGCGGACGGCGTCGACAATCACTGCTTCTGTCATGGTGTCTCCGTTTGTGTTCGAGAGGGTTGAGGGACTTCGGATCTGGTGTTGCTGTGAGGCACGGCGGCCGTGGCAGCCGTGGCAGACGTGGCAGCCGTGGCGCGCAACAGGTTCTGCTGCAGTCTGGTCATCAGCGACGCGAGCGCCTGTCGTTCGGCTCGGCTGATGCCGGCGCGCATCTCGCCGCGCAGTACCTCGTCGATCGAGGCCACCTGGTCAGCCAGTGCGGCACCGGCGGGCGACAGCGAGACGAGCCAGACGCGACGATCGACGGCGTCGGGATGACGCTCGACGAGCCCGCGCTCTTGGAGCCGGTCGATGATCGCACCGATGTTGGCTCGGCCGAGACGGAGATGATCGGCACACTGGGTTTGGGTGATCGGACCGAACTCGCTCAGGTAGGCAATCAGGCTGGCCTGAGTGAGATTCAATCCGAGCGGACCGAACCGGGCGTCGTACGCCTCGCGCATCGCGCGAGCAGTTGCCATCAGCGTGGTCTCGACCCGCAGCCATGGGGGAGCGTCGAGTTCGTGTGTCGTCACGGCAGTTTGTTTCAACGCTCGCTCCCCTTGACGATCTGGTCTGGCGTCGACATATTATCTGGAAGCATACAATAATCGCGACCACCCGAACGAACTGAGCAACTCCATGACCGACACCTTGCCCGACACGAAGACCGACGATTCGCTCAGTCCAGCGGACGCCGAGTCATTCCGCGTTCGCTGCCGCGAGTTTCTCACCGCGAACGCCCGCCCGGCCACCGCCATCTCGTTCGAATGGAACAAGGAGTTCCTTGCACTCTCGGCGTCCGCTGGTCTTGCCGGCATCACCTATCCGTCCGAGTTCGGTGGGGCAGGCCTGACTTCGGCCCACGAGAAGATCTGGCGTGAAGAGAAGTCGTCGTACGCTCCGCAGGATGGCGAGTTCATCATCAGCCACGGGATGTGCCTGCCGATGATGGCCGAACACGGTTCGCACGAGCAGAAGCAGACCTTCATGGCCGACATGATCGCCGGACGCACGCTGTGGTGTCAGATGTTCTCCGAGCCCGGTGCCGGCTCAGATGTCGCAAGCCTGCAATCGAAGGCCGAACTCGACGGCGACGAGTGGATCATCAATGGCCAGAAGGTGTGGACCACGCTGGCCCACAAGTCCGACTACGGCCTCGTTGTCGTTCGCACCGACCCCGACCAACCCAAGCACCGCGGCATCTCGATGTTCATCATCGACATGCGTGCGCCAGGGGTTGAGATTCGCCCGATCCACCAGATCGACGGTGGCAGCCACTTCAACGAAGTCTTCTTCAACGACCTCCGGATCCCGAAGGATTGGCTCGTCGGCGAGATCTACACCGGCTGGCGGCTGGCCACCAGCATGCTGATGTACGAGCGCGTCGCAATTGGTTCCAGTGGGGCCGGCCGCGTCAGCCAACCGATGTTCGATGCACTGGTCAAGATCGCAACCACCAACGGTTCGATCACCAACCCCGTCGTTCGGGATCAACTGGTCCAGTTGTACTGCATGGAGTCCACCCGGTCGATGGTTGCGCTTCGCACCCGGGCCGAGATGAAGGCCGGCAAGACCCCGGGGCCAGGTGGTTCGCTCGGCAAGCTGATGGGCTCCAACATCGCGTGGTTCTACCGCTCGATCGCGCTCGAGATCGCCGGTCCGGGATCGGTTGCATGGGATACCGCAGAGGCCGGCGCTGCGTACCTCAACAAGTACGTCCTCAACTCGTTCCAGAGCGGCATCGCAGGCGGCACCGACGTGATCCAGCGCAACATCATCGGCGAGCGGGTGCTCGGCCTGCCCCGGGAACCGTCGGTCGATACCAGTGTTCCGTTCCGCGAATTGAAGGTCGGCACCCAGCGCGACTGATCGGGCGGGCGGTTCGCCCGGTCTCGGTCAGTCGACGGGGAGCCCAAGCCCTCTCGCGATGATCAGCCGTTGGATCTCGCTGGTCCCCTCGCCGATCTCGAGGATCTTCGCGTCGCGATAGAACCGGGCCACCGGTGTGTCCTCGATGAATCCGGATCCGCCGAACACCTGCGTCGCCACCCGGGTCGCATCGATCGCCGTTTCCGTCGCGTACAACTTCGCCATTGCCGCAGCCTGCTTGAACGGTCGGCCCTGGTCCTTCAGCCTGGCGGCGGTATACGTGAGGTTGCGGCTGTTCTCGAGCGCGACCGCGACGTCGGCAAGCTGAAATGCCAAGCCTTGGAACCGACCAATCGGACCGCCGAAGGCCTGGCGCTGCTTGGCGTATTCGACCGAATGATCGAGGCAAGCCCTGGCGAGACCGACTGCCAACGCAGCGATCGCGATCCGGCCGTCGTCGAGGATCGCGAGGAAGTTGCGCAACCCACTCCCCGGCGTGCCGAGCATGTCGTTCGGTCCCACGCGGCATTCCGACAACGTCAGGCCATGGGTGTCGCTCGCATGCCAACCGAGTTTGCGGTACGGCGGCTCGATCACGAGTCCCGCAGTCCCGGCGGGGACAGTGAACGCAGTGATGCCATCGTCGGTGCGTGCCGTGACCGTGATCACCGACGTGATCGCGGTGCCCGAGTTGGTGATGAACGCCTTCGATCCATCGAGCACCCAATCATGCCCATCGCGCACCGCGCGGGTCCGAGTGGCTCCGGCATCGCTTCCGGCATCGGGTTCGGTGAGGCCGAATGCGCCTAACGCCCGACCAGCGACGAGGTCCGGCAACCAGCGTGCCTTCTGTTCGTCCGAGCCGAAGGAATGGATCGGGTTGGCTCCTAAGCCGACCGCGGCCGACAGTGTGATTCCGAGCGACTGACTCACGGCACCGATCTCCTCGATCGCAATGCACAACGAGGTGAAGTCGCCGCCGCTGCCACCCCACTGCTCGGGGAACACGATCCCGAACAGTCCGAGCTCGGCCATCGCCGAGACTGCCTCGAGCGGTAGTTCGCCGGCTTGTTCCCACGCGTCGACCCGTGGGGCGAACTCGCGCCGGGCGAAGTCGCGAACGACGTCGCGCAGGGCCAGATGCTCGTCGTTGAAGTCGGTCATGACCGCCCCGTCCGCTCACCCTCGCCGCCGCTCTCATCTTCGCGGGCGAGATCGAGGGCGCGCCCGAGTTCCGCTGCGATGGCTTGGTCGAAGCCGCCGCCAGCCGACCACAGGACCCCTGCCGAGTCATCGACAAGCAGCACCGCGACGGTAGATCGGTCCGTGATCTCGAGCGGGGTCGTGATCCGTGCAACATCGCCATAGATCGTCAGCGTGCGCTGCAGGATCGCCGGCACCCGAATCGCGGAAGCCATCCCCCCGTCGATGAACCTGCGCACGGGGGCCCACATCCTGGCAATCGTCGGGAGCTCGTAGAAGCGAAGGTCCGGGTCAGCGGCCGATTGCTCTACGAGCCACGGTATCCACGAGTCGACGAGGCTCTGATGCTGTCGCTGGAAGGCCACGATCACGACGTTTCTCCGACCTTCGAAGGCATCCGGGAGCACGACATCGAGTCCTTGTAGGTTTCGGGCGGAAACCGTCGGGAAGACGATGTGCCGGGTCATGGTGCCCTCTCGTGTCGAGTCTCGCTGGTGCGTCGTCCAGGCCGTCGTCCAGGCCGTCAACCAGGCCGTCAACCAGGCCGTCAACCGGGTCGTCGCCTGGTAACGATGACATTACCCGGCCGTCGCACGATCGAACCATCGACGCGTTCCTTAGGATCGTCGGCCGTGGACTCCGGCGACATCCCGATCAGCGCGGATCCCGCCCCGCATCGTTCGCAACCGGTGATGGCCGGAGTCGTCGCCGGGCTGGTCGGCTTCTCCAGCTCGTTCGCGATCGTCCTCGCCGGTTTGGTCGCTGTCGGCGCTTCTGACCAGCAAGCGTCGTCGGGGCTGCTGATGCTGTCGGTATCGATGGGTCTCGTCGGAATGCTCGCGAGTTGGCGGACCCGGTTGCCGATCAGCATTGCCTGGTCGACCCCCGGCGCCGCGCTGCTGGTTTCAGCGGGTGCTGTACACGGCGGTTACCGCGCGGCGCTCGGGGCGTTCGTGCTCGCCGGAGTCCTGACGGTGATTGCCGGATTGTGGCGACCGCTCGGTGAACTGATCGCCAGAATCCCTGGACCAATTGCGAGCGCATTGCTCGCCGGCGTGTTGCTTCCCGTCTGCTTCTCGCCGGCCAAATCAATGGTCGAGGTGCCGTGGCTGACTGCACCCGTCGTCGTGGTGTGGGTCGCTTGCACCCGCTTCGCACGGCGTTGGGCAGTACCAGCGGCACTGGTCACGGCGATTGTCGCGGTAGCGATCGGACAACCCGAATCGGGTGGTGACTTCGTCCCGTCGTGGCCGCGCCTCACGTTCGACGTGCCGCTGTTCGATCTGGGCACCTTGGTCGGCCTCGGACTGCCGTTGTTCATCGTCACGATGGCTTCGCAGAACGTGGCCGGAATGGCCGTACTGCGGTCGTTCGGGTTCACGCCGAAGCTTCGCCCGCTACTGCTCACCACCGGTTCGGTTTCGGTGCTCGGGGCGCCGTTCGGAGCGCACGGGATCAACCTCGCCGCGCTGACGGCGGCGCTGGTCGCCAGTCCCGAAGCCGACCCGCAACCGCGCCGACGCTGGATCGCCGGCGCTTCCTCCGGAGTCACCTACGTCGGTCTCGGGTTGCTCGCCGGATTGGCGACGGCTTTGGTTGCAACCGCACCGCCGGTGCTCATCTCCGCCGTTGCGGGCCTCGCGTTGCTCGGCGCCCTTGCGGGAGCACTCGCCGCGGCAACTGCCGTTCCGGAGGTGCGCGACGCTGCCATCGTCACCCTGGTCGTCAGTGCTTCCGGGATCACGGCGCTCGGAATCAGCAGCCCCTTCTGGGGCCTCGCCGCCGGCCTCAGCTTCCACGCCGTCCACGCCGTCACCCACTCCCACCGATCATTCATGTCACCGCAAAGTACGAAAAACGATCGCTTGCGGTGACATGAATGAGGGGGAAAATCCTGTGGATCGAGCGCGGGGTGGAGGTGGGTTACTTGTAGCCCTGCATGATGTGCTCGATCCACCACTTCGGGGCGGCGGACATCAGTTGGCCGAGGTCGACGTAGTCCCACCACCGCTCGACGAGGCCGCCGCGGATCTCGTGAACGCTGCAGAATCGGACGAGGTGATGCTCGCCGGTGTTCCAGTACCACTCCTCGGAGTGTTCGGTGATCACGATGTCGCCTTGGGCGACCATCGGGCCGGGATGGAGGACGTAGTTCTCGAGCGGTCCGATGCCGAGCCGCAGCCGGGCCGCCACTTCGGTGGGGCCGATTGCGCCGAGGTCACCCCCGATCAACGGCACGTCGATGTACTGGCCTGTCGGGCTGAAGAGTGCGCCGACGCCTTCGAAGTCGCGACGCCCGAGGGACTGCCACAACTGCTCGACGATGACCCGGTTCGTTGCCTCGTTGCCCGGTTCACCGGGAGGTGCATATTCGCTCATCCGGTGACACTATGCAGAGGTCGTTGATCAATCGGCGTTGGAGACCACGAAGCTCACGACGGTGGTTGCGCTGCCGCCGACGTTGAGGGTCGCAAACGTGGATGCACCATCGACCTGGTAGTCGCCGGCTCGGTTGCTGACCTGCTTGGCCGCGTCCCAGAGCATCCGAACGCCGGTCGCGCCAACCGGGTGGCCGAGCCCGATCAATCCGCCACTTGGATTGATCGGCAAGGCACCATCGTGAGCGATCGAACCGTCCTCGATCGCTTTCCAGCTCGCGCCGGGTTCTGTGATGCCGAAGTGGTCGATTGCCATGTATTCGGTCATCGAGAAGCAATCGTGAGTCTCAATCCCGTCGATGCCGTGCACATCGGCGACACCGGCACGATCGAACGCGTCGGTGATCGCCTGTCTCACGTGGGGCAGGACGTACGGTTCGCCCGCACTGCGCTGGATCTTGGCGTCGAAGCTGAGCGAGGCGGTGCGGTGACCCCAGCCGATGATGCGTGGCAACGTCTGCATCGACAATCCGTGCCGCGCGCAGTGAGCGGCAGCGAAGCGCTCCGATGCCAGCACCACCCCAGCGGCGCCGTCGGTCACCTGGCCGCAATCTTGACGGCGCACCCGTCCCTCGATGACAGGGTTGGCGTGGTCGTCCTCGGTGAAGCTGCGCTCGTCGAACTTCCAGGCTCGGGTCTGGGCATTGGGGTTACGTGTGCCATTTTCGAGGTTTGTCCGCGCGATAGCGGCGAGATGCTCGTAGCGGATGCCGTACCGCTCGTCGTAGGTGTCGATCAATCGATCGAACATGTGCGGCCACATGAACCTGCAGTCCTGGCCTTCGTGGCCGATCCACGCCGCCGCACCCAGGTACTGGGCAGCCGTGTCGCCGGGTACGTTGCGCTGTTGTTCGGCGCCGATCACGAGTGCGGACTCGTACCGTCCGGCCTCGATCTCTGCCATTGCCGCCAACACGGCGATGCTTCCGGATGCGCAGGCAGCCTCGTGACGAGCGGCCGGCACGCCCCACAACCGATGATCCATCGTGGCCGGCATCGCGCCGAGTTGGCCCTGTCCTGTGAACAGTTGACCGAACGCATTGCCGACGTGGATCGTTCCGATGTCCTCCGCCTCCACGCGTGAATCGGCGAGCGCGTCACGGACGATCTCCGCGAACAGGTCACTGATGTCGAGGCCCTCGCGGGCAAGATTTCGGGCGAAGTCAGTCTGAGAGCCGCCGAGCACGTACACCGTTGTCATCGGTTCAGTCTTGCCGATCCGGCTGGTTCGCGATGTCAGCCGCCTGGCGTGACGGTGACTTCCTTCTCGCCGGTGATCTCGGCCAAGAACGGGATCTCGGTGCCATCTCCGGCGGTGCCCACGCAATCGAAGGTGGTTCCTACCTTTGTAGACGACGGGTCGTCGCACGTTGCCGATGCGTCTCCCTCGATCTCTTTCTCGATCGCGTCCTTGATGGTCTTCACGGCCGCTGCCTTGAAGTCGGTTTCGTCGGCCGAACATGCGGCGAACAGCAAGCCGCACGCTGCGACTCCTGCAATCAGTGCATTCTTCATGGTGACTATCTCCCCAGGTGCGTCTGGTTCTCTGTACCGCCTTCATGGCGGGATGAACTCGTCCAAATCATACGCGGCCCGGCGACTCAGGTCGCGGCATCAGGTCGTTCCGGGCGGAAGGACCGCATCGACCAAAGCCTGCTCGAGGACTCCGAGCTCGCTGTCGATCCGCATCTGCACCTTCTTGCGCTTCATGAAAGGCAGCGGTGATGCGATGATCAGCGCTCGGCGCAGTTCCAGAACCGCCTTCATCGTGCTGACTCGGGTCGCGTCCTCCGCGTCTGGAAAGACCAACTCCACATTGGACGACAACGCCTCGAGACGGCGTTCGAGGCCTTGCTGACCGAACCGGGCGGTCGGATCGAGACGTGACAGGCTTGCCATCGCGCCCTGCGCCGAACCGTCGGGACCCTGTAGCGACTTCGCCCAACGGCTCACCGCTTCCGGGGCGTCGCGGATCTGCTTGCGCACCGCTTCGTTCTGTAACGCTTTCTGAGCGAGCGAAACGGCCTGGTTCGCAACGGTCTTGGACAGGAGCGGGTTGACAGCCATAGGTGTTCGCGAGGCTAACCGAAGGCTTCCTCGGTGGAACGTGTGGCTGCCGCGGCCTGTCGGCTCAGTGCACCGTCAGAGATCGTTCGCGTAACGCTCGGACAAGTTGTCGGCCCAATGCCGACGTCCGGTTGCCCGAAGGCGCCGAAGGTACGCGGGAAGGTGACCACGTACGTGTGACGGACCACCTTCGGCCATGACCACCTCGAGCGGGTCGATGCCGCCCCGCGCACCGGAGACCTGCTGCGCGAGCCAGGTGTCGAGGAGATCCTCGGCGTGCGCGGCGAGACCTCGATCGGTGTCGATCAGGTTGTGCTGTTCGTGAGGGTCGACAGCAACGTCGAAGAGCATCCGATCGGGCCACGAGTGGTACCCGTCGTGCATCGTTCGCAGATACATGGCGTCGCCGAATCGAACGCCACGCTGGCAACTCCAGGCGCCCTGGGTGGTGATGAGGAAATCCCGGCCCTCGTCGCGGCCGGCGAGCAACGAATCCGTAAAGGGAACGGCGTCCCATGCTTGTGCTCGGGGAACCGACAGCCCTGCCAGCTGCAGGATCGTTGCGTACGCGTCGATGTGATAGTGCAGCGAAGCATCGACGCGCGGCGTCAGACCCGGCGCCTTGAGAACGAACGGGATGTGAGCCGTCGCGTGGTCAGCCGCCTGGTGATCGGCATAGACGCCGAGTTCGCCGAATCCCTCGCCATGATCGGACGACACGATTACGACGGCGTCGTCGAGCACACCGAGGTCGGCAAGCCGATTCACGAGCCGGCCGACATGAAGGTCCGCGTAGTGGATCCCGACGTCGTAGCCATCGAACATCTGCTTCACGGCGGTCATGTCGGCGAGGTCGTACGGCTGCCGTGGCGGTGGCTTGCCCCACTCGTCCGGGCTGAACCCCCATGGCTCCTGCGCTGAATGAGGACCCGGCAGATCCCAATGCGCCGCCCGAACATCGTCGGTGTACCAGTCGGGTATCGGGTCGTTCTCGAACGGGTTGCCGACGGCGGGCGGCACGTTGTACGGCGTGTGGGGATCCCACAGGTGAACGTGACACAACCAGTCGTCGGCGCGCCCATTGCGATCCAGCCAAGACAGGACCTCCGGGACGACTTCGTCAGCTCGCTCGATCCCGAAGCTGTGAGCTGCGTTGACGACCTCTTGAAAGCCCATCGTCCACCACGGTGCGGAGTGCCGCAGCGCAAAGCTGGAGAACGAGGCCGTGCGATATCCAGCCCAGTAGAACCGCGCGGCCCACGTCGTTCGCGACAGGCGCGTCATGAACTGCCGGTCGGCACCCTCAGGCGCGAGATCGAGGTTCGCCCCCCGACCGCCATGGCTGACAACGCCGGTCTTGGTCCCGAACCTGCCCGTGCACAACGCCGTCCGGCTGGGCAGGCAGGGGACGTCCGAGGCGTACACGTTGTCGAAGCGCACCCCATCAGCCGCGAGCGCATCGATGTTAGGGGCTCGTTTCGCGGTGGTATCCGTAGCACCCGAGATGGTCGGGGCGGAGCGTGTCGATATCGATCAAGAGGATGCAGCATGTCGTCAACTCCGGAGGGCTCAAGCCACGAGCGAGATGGCCGTTACGGTAGTCGACCCATTTCGGGCCATACGGCGCG
>JANOEM010000437.1:0-1982 GCA_031413195.1 Actinomycetes bacterium | reverse complement strand
GGCCCTCGATCGCCTGCCGGCCCTTGACCGCCTCGCTGTTGGGCGGCATCACCGTCGCATCGTCGGTATAGATCGTCCCCAACGCCTTGGTGTCGCCCGCCGCGATCGCGGCCCCGAACTTCTTGTTGGAGACATCGATCGCCGCCTTGACCGCGGCGGTCTGCGCCACGACCGGCTGTGCACCAGAGAATGCGAGAACGCCCGCGAGAATGGCCGTGACTCCGAACCTCATAGTCGCCTGCTCCTTATGTCTGCCGTTGCTGCCGGCGTCCACCCGACCGAGGATGTGCGCGCGCTGAATTATAGCGGCTCAGCCTTGACCGTGTGCCGGTGCCGCCGAAGCTGTGACGTGTCGCCCCGAGTCCCGACTCAGGCCTGTGTTGGCCCAGCGTCGCTCGGTGGAAGCAGGTGTTCGATCACCCGATCGACCTTGTGCTCGAGCCGGTCGAACCGGGCATCGACCTGGTTGAACCGGGCATCGACTTGCTCGAACCGGGCATTCATCTGCCCGCCGAGCTGCGCAGCGGCGAACTCGGTGTACTGCCGCTGCTCGACGATCGCACCGCTGACGTGGTCGAACCGGGCGTTGACTCGGGTAAACCCGGCGTCCATCTGCCCGCCGAGCTGTGTAGCGGCGAACTCGGTGTACTGGCGCTGCTCGACGAGGGCTGCGGTCACCTGAGCGAACCCCTGGTTGACTCTGTTGGTCAGCTCCGCTACCGCCCCGGTCAGCGCATCGAGCGACGTCGTGACCTTGTCCACTTTGCCCTCGACCGTCTGAACGCGCTTCGCCAGATCGTCAATCCCGTCGGCCACCGTCGTGCCTTTCGTCGAGTCTACCATCGTCGGTTCGCTCAAGTGCAGGAGCACGACGCGTGCCCGAATGACTCCTCACATTGTCCGAAGGATTCTGTCGATTTGCCCGCCGCGGTTGCACAAACTGCAACCTCGGTCCGAAGCGGATGCCGCAGTTACTGCGTGCCCGCCACGAGTCTAGACGAGTAGAAGCCATGTCATAAACGGAAACCCTCGCGAAGGCCGCGAAGCATTCATCCGACCGCCGTTCTTCGTGAGCCTCGCGGTCTTCGAGATCACCGTGGTGAGCCGTCGGCCGTGTTTGTGAGATGGGACTAATTCTGCCGCAGCGTCATCGTCGCGCCATGGGTCCACTTGGAGTAGCACCCGCCGCACAGCAGGGCGCCGTACGGGTTTTCATCCGGTGCTTTGATCGAAAGGACGCGCGACCCTGTGTCCTCGGCCGGAACGAACCCCGCCTCGCACGCCGCGCACGGCTGACTCTTCCCCGAGGCGACGTGCTTGACCGAGATCGTGAGAGTCTTCATCCGGCGAGTCTAGCATTCTGAGCCCGAGCCTTGAGCCAATCACTGTGTGTTCGCTTTTCCCGTTTCCATCGTTATCCAATAGATCCTTCACGCGAATATCCTGTCGAGGCTTATTGACAACATTGCGACAGCCGGGCACTATGGCGCTGCTCCAGACGCTGGATGTCGGTCGATCCCAAGGTCCCCCAGGTTCCCAGGTGTCGAGATGAGTGCTTCCCCTGATGCGGTCATGCGGCAGTGGTTTCAGGAAGTGTGGAACGAGCGGCGCGAGGATGCGATCGACCGTCTGATGGAGCCGGGCGCGAAGGTCCACGGGTTGGCTGGCGGCAGTGCCTTTGCGGATTTCCGCGTCCGCGATGGGCGGATCGCCGAGGGCTGGAACACCTTCGACTTCCTGACGATGTATCAGCAGATGGGGTGGGTGAAGTCGCCGGTGGTGGGCGAGTGAGAGGCTCTGTCGTGGCGTCCGCCATCAGGCGGACCTGTCTCGGTGCCCTGGCCCTGTTGGTCACCTGGTCAACCGTCACGGTGACGGCCGCCGACGACTGGATCGAGGTCAAGAGCGCGCACTTCACCGTCGTGTCGAATGCGAGCGAGCGGACGACGAGGCGGCTCGTGTGGCAGTTCGAGCAGGTGCGG
>JANOEM010000436.1:0-3163 GCA_031413195.1 Actinomycetes bacterium | reverse complement strand
GTGCGACACTTGAGGAGTGTCAGAGTTGCCGACGGGGTCCGTCACCTTTCTGTTCACCGACATCGAGGGGTCGACACGTCGATGGGAGACCGACCCCGATGCGATGAGCGCGGCTCTGGGTGTCCACGACGAGGTGTTGCTCTCCGCCATCGCGGGCAAGGGCGGTGTGGTCTTCAAGCACACCGGAGACGGCATCATCTCGGTGTTCACCGATGCGCAAGCAGCCGTCGAGGCAGCCATCGATGCGCAACGTCGGCTTGCGCTGCCGGTCCGCATGGGGATCGCTTCGGGTGCGGCCGAACTGCGCAACGGCGACTACTTCGGAGTTTCGCTGAACCGAGCCGCGCGGGTGATGTCGGCGGGCCACGGTGGCCAGATTGTGGTCACGGGAGGTGTCGTTGCCGCAGTGCGAGGCATCGAGTTCGTCGACCTGGGGACCCATCAACTGCGCGACGTGGCCGAGGCGCTCCGGCTCCATCAGGTGTTGGCCGAGGGTCTCACCGCCACCTTTCCCGCACTCGAGACCGTCGGCACGCAGGGCAATCTCGTGCTCCAGCCCACCGATCTCATCGGTCGCGAGAAAGAGCTGAACGACGTCACCGAGCTGGTGCGGAAACACCGTTTGGTGACCTTGACAGGAACGGGAGGCGTCGGCAAGACGCGGTTGGCGCTCGCCGTCGCCGGCGGCCTGGTCGAGGAGTTCCTCGATGGGGTCTGGCTGGTCGAGCTTGCCCCGGTGCGCGACCTTGACTCGGTTCCCTCTGTGGTTGCCGGCACGCTCGGCATTGCACCGCGCCCCGACGTCGGGGTCGTCGATGCGATCACACAGGCAATCGGTGACCGTCGCATGCTTGTCGTGCTCGACAACTGCGAGCACATGCTCGGTGCGACGACTGAACTCGTCAAGGCGCTCCTCGGTCGGTGCGAGAACGTCGTCCTGCTGGCCACCTCGCGCGAGGGCCTGCGCGTTGCGGGCGAGCAGCGCCGGCCCGTTCCACCGCTCGGAGTGGAGAGTGGGGTGGACTCCGAGGCCGTCGCACTGTTCGTCGAACGAGCGCGATCGGTCGACCCTGGATTCGACCTCCGCAACGCAGCCGAGGTCAATTCGGCCGTGGCGATCTGCAGTGGGCTCGATGGTCTTGCGCTCGCGATCGAGCTCGCTGCAGCGCGCATGGTGTCGATGAGTCTGCGGGAGGTGGAGCGTCGACTCGGCGACCGGTTCCGACTCCTGTCGAACAGTGACCATGGCGCTGAGCACCACCAGACGCTGCTCCAGACGGTGATGTGGTCGTACGACCTGCTCGATGAGGACGAACGGCGGTTGCTGGACTGGTGTTCCGTGTTCGCCGACGGTTTCGACGCAGCGGCGGCGACCAACGTCTGCGGTGACGAATCTTGGGACGAGTATCGCGTACTCGACCTGCTCGCGTCGTTGGTGCGCAAGTCGCTCCTGATCACCGAGCGGGTGAACGGCAGCACGCGCTATGGGATCCTCGAGACCATCCGCCAGTTCGGACACGAGCGCCTGACCGCAGCGGGTGATGTCGATCGAGCAGGCGAACTGCACGCGGCATGGTTCGCGGAACAAGCAGTCCTGCAGTGGACGCTGTTCAACGGCCCAGAGCAGCGCTTGGCAATCGATTGGCTCGATCTCGAGCTTGCGAATCTCCGTGCTGCTTTCCGTTGGGCGGCCGGACACGCTGACATCGACCGCGCCATCATCCTCGCTGCGCATCCTGCGTTGATCGGCTGTATCTCCCAACGATTCGAGCCCGTTGGATGGGCCGAGGAGCTCGTGCCGGCGGCGAGGGCAGCCGACGCTCAGCAGCTCCCGCGCCTGTACTCCGGTGCCGGCGCGTGTTGCCTCATCGGCCGGCCGGAGCAGGCCATCGAGTACGCCGAACGTGCGCTCGAACTCGCAGCCGATCCCGGGTACGACGCCCTTGAGGAGGGCTGGACGCTGTTCATGTTGCTCGCCGGCTTCCGCTACACGGGCGACTTCGACCGGTGGACACAGCTCTGCGCTGAGCTCGTCCCGCTCGGTGGGCTACAGGAGGTCGTCGGCCTCGCTGCTCTTCTCGCGGTGTACCCGGCCCTCGGTCGGTCCGAGGAAGCGCGCGCGGTGGCCGATCGGGCAGTCGAGGCGGCTGAGGCGTTCGGCATCCCGTTTTGGATCGCTTTCGCCTCGGGCGGCTACGGCCGCTCATACGTCGATGTCGATTCGGCGAAGGCCATGCAGTGGTTCGAACGATCGCTGAGTTACTCGCGCGAGCATCGCATCGTCTACCAGGAGCGCGCCATGGAGCGCGACATCGCCGGCCTCGAGGGTGCGCTCGGCGACCCGCTGCACGCGCTCGAGCTCTTCGACGGCTCCATCACCTTTTATCATCGGGCCGGGAACCACGGCAGTGCGTCGACAGCAGTTGCCGGGGTGGCCATGGTGCTGGCCCGCATTGGTGACCAAGAGCAGGCGGCAACCGTCTACGGCGCCAGCGCGTCGTTCGGGGCGATCTTGCTCTCCGAACTCTCGCAGGTGCTGGATCAACTCCGTGGCGAACTCGGTGACGCCACGTTCGACGAATGTGTGGCACGTGGCGCGGCGATGTCGTTCGACGACGCAGTGCAGTACGTGCGAGCTGAGATCGCCAGCGCCCGTCAACGGCTCACGAGCGCTGGCTGATCGACTCGTTGCATCCGCCAGAGTGCTGAGCGTTACGTCGACTGACCGGCGAGAGCTGGGCACTGTCCAGTGACATTCCCCTGCGCCGGCGTCGAACGGAGTGTCCGACACCGACGATTGACGCTGGCGTCAGAAGCGAAGGTTTCCCTGGTAGCTGGAGCATCCGGTGACCGGGTCGTCGTGGAAGTTCAGCACACCCGAGACACCCTCGAAGTCGTCCGTCCCGCCCGTCACCGGGTGGTGGCAGCGCCCGTGCAACAGCGCACCGGTGGTCATGTCGAAACGACCGGTGTAGGTGAATTTGAACGTCATGCTGCCGGTCGGATCCTGACCATCGCACGACCCGCTGCCGTCGGCGTCAAAGCAGCCCACGAACAGTTCCTTGCCGGCCCCCCGCAACGCCCCCGAGGGGGTGAATCCCAGTACGTCGAACTTCGTCGTGTACCAGTCGCCGATCAGGTCGCCGCTCATTGTGTACGTACC
>JANOEM010000435.1:0-13283 GCA_031413195.1 Actinomycetes bacterium | reverse complement strand
GGTTGAGGCGCGAGACGCGCTTCGCAAGGAGTTCCCGATGGGCCCGCCGCCTCACAAGTACGTCATCGTGGCCACGGGCAATATCTACGACGATGTGGATCAAGCCCGGGCAGCCGCACAGGCCGGCGCCGACGTGGCGTTGCGGTTCGACGACCGGAACCGGTGGGGAGGAACGAAACCTCGACCGGACAGCTCAGAGCCATCGTGAGTTCGCCCCCACAACCACTGGACGTGACGATGAAGTCGCTCGGGTTTGCACCGCTGAGAGTCGCCGAGGCCACGGCAGTGGGCGTGATCGAGACGTTGGAGACCTGGAATACTTCGGTGAACTGGCTGAGCGTGCCAACAACTTCGGATCCGTAGTCGGCGAAGTCCGGGACGGCATCGAGCGCCGGCTCGCCTCCCGCGCCCTTCACGGGGGCGGCGAGGATGATCGCACCGAAGCCAGCTTCGGCCACGGTGAGTGTTGCGAGACGGGGTCCCGCAACCGTCGGGGTGAGAATGATCTTGACGTCGCACGCTCGACCCGGCTGCACGGGCGCACGGTCGTTGACGCAGGAACCACCCGAGATCGCAAAATCCGGGTTGTCGATCGTGACTTCGGCAGGCGTGAACGACCCGGGGCCGAGATTGACGACATTGACCACCCATTCCGGCCCGGGAACCAAGACCGCGATCGTGCCCAAGTCGAGCGCCGCGATCGACAGAGCGGGCGTGTAGGTCGCTGCCACGATGTGGCGGCCGGTGAGCTCAGGGTTGGCCAGCAATTCGCCTGCGACCAAGGAGTCCGCGACGACGACCCGACCGTTTGCCGATATCTGCGGTCGACCGTGTGCACCGGCGGTCGGGGTGAGGCTGTCGAATGCACGCCGGAGCCGGGTGCCATTGGCCAGGTCGGCGATCAGCAGGTCGCCATCGCCGATTTCACCGCCACCCGGCGTCTGGACCTGCAACAGATTGGAAGCCTGACTGGAGAAGGCAACAGACATGCCATCGCCGGAGATCGCCGGGGCGAACGAGGCGCCGTTGCCGATCACGACAGGCGAGCCTGCCTCGCTGGCCGGCTGACTGATCAAGACCGTGGAACTGAGTCCTTCTTCGTCATTGATGCCATTCACGTCCGGATCTCGGGCCACGACATAGATCTGCGACGGACACGATCCGGTGCATTGGTCGAGCGCTGCTGCGTCGACGAGGTTGCTGGCGGCGGACGCGAAGGCAACAACACTGCCGTCGGCCGACACGGTGGGATCAACCGAACTCGCGTTGCCCGCACCGGTCGCCACCGTGGCACCGGCGGAGCCGCCGGACATGAGTACAACGGCTGTGAACGGGTCCGCATCATCGCGATTCCAAGCGAAGACCTGGGTCGGAACCGCCGTGCTGGCTCCGATCGGGGCGACCCAATCGGCAACAGCTACGTCAGATGTCGCATCCGAGAAGAACACGAGCACAGACCCGTCGGCAGAGAGCGCAGGGCCGGCCTGGCCTACGTAGTCGAGGCCGTTACCCGGCGCTTCGGTCGGCAGACCCGGCGCGGGGGCAGTGTGGCCTGCGCTGTCGATCGGGATGGAAAGGTCGACGACATCGATGGCCCCCGCCGGGAGATCTGGATCATCGTTTCCGGACAACGATTCGAATGGACGCACGTAGGCCACGACGGATCCACTGCTCGACACGGCCACGGTCTGTTCGGCATCTATGTCGTTGCGGGCCTGGGCCTGACCGTCGGCACTGAGCAGCGTCGAGACGATCGCCCAGTCACCGATCTTGCCCCCGCACGCAGGAAGCGTGGAGCGGTAGATGTCCCAACGCGCCCCTTCGTCGTCGTCGCGGAACAGGTCATACGCCGTTTCGGTCGCAATCAGCGCGGTACAACCATCGGCGCTGATGACAGGGTTGACGCTGTTACCGAGCCGTGTCCCCTCACGGGGAAGCGTGAGTTCGGTGATCTCGCCGGTCAGCCGATCGCTGAGCCAGACACTGCTCGTACGGCTGCCGCTGGCATCGGCCTCGCCAGGTGCCGCGGCGAACACCACGAACTGCCCATTGCCCGACACCGATGGCGTTCGACCTGCCGTTGAGGCAACCAGGCTCAGTGGGCTGGCGATCGGCACCGGAGCGGTGTCGGCCGAGACGCGCTGAGGCCCGGCAGTCGGGCCGAGGCCTGTCACCGCCAGTGTTGCAAACCCTGCCGTGAGGGCCGCCCAACGTCGTCTGTCTTGCCGTGCTGCCATCTGAGTGCTCGTACGCCCTATCTAAATGGTCGAATCCGGATGAAACCGTCGGGGACGATTTCATGATCCTAGCCAGAATCGCCCAACTGCGTCAGCAGGCATGAGACCAACCCGCCGAGTGAGTGATCGGTCGCGACAGCGTCGACCTTGAGCGCGAATTCCGCTGCCACCGCCGCCGTCGCCGGCCCGATCGCGATCACGATCGGAGGCGTCGCCGTCCCGAATGCATCCGACCAAGCTCGAACCGCCGACCCGCTCGCGAACAGCACCGCTTCGGCGGCCAACGCGCGCAGGAGTTCGCCGGCAGAAGGAGGTCTCGCCACGGTCCGATATGCGGCAACCTGCTCGACCTGCCAGCCCTTGTCGCGCAAGCCGTCGACGAGATCGGCCCCAGCCGACTCTGCGTTGGTCAGCAGCACCCGTCCGGCCCCGACACTGCTCGGGAAACTCTGCACGAGTCCGTCACTGCTCTGGCGGTCAGGCACGAGGTCGACGTGATGAGGTCTCAGGGCGTCGTCCAAGACCGCCGCCGTGGCGGTTCCGACGGCAGCAACGAGAGGACGATCCGAGCCCTGCTCGACCAGATCACGGAGCCAGTCCGCCACCCGCCGCGCCCCGTTCGGAGACGTGACGACCAACCAGTCGCTCGGGCCGAGATGGGCCAGTGCCTCGACCAGGCTTGTCCCGCCATCAGCAGGGTCCACCGTTTGAATCAGGGGAATGACGATCGGTTCGGCACCGAGCGCCGTCAACTGTTGCATCAACTCGTCGACTTGGTCAGCGGCGCGGGTGACGACGATCCGCCGACCCTGCAGCGGACGGCTCATCGTGAGATGTCGGCGTGTAGCTGCCGGGCCGTCTCGACCGCCGTGCTGGTCCAGTCCTGACCGAGGCGAACAGTGGTTTGCAGCACCCGACCGGTGTCGTTGGCAATGAATGCGAGCAGGCTGCCCTGTTCGACGTGCGCGCCGATCGGCAACGAGCAGCCCGTGCCCAGTTCGGCGAGGAACGCCCGCTCGGTCTGCACCGCTCGACGCGTCGCGGCGTGGTCGATCATCCCCAACACCCCACGGGTCTCGCGATCATCACTCCGGCATTCGATCGCGACGCATCCCTGGCCGACCGCTGGGACCATCACGTCCGTCGCCATGATCTGGGCGATCCGGTCGTCGAGACCGAGGATGTGCAGCGCAGCCACGGCCATCACGATCGCACCGTTGTCCGGCACCTTGCCAAGCCGGGTCTGGATGTTTCCGCGCAGCTCTTCGAAGTGCAGGTCGGGTCGAACGGCACGCAGTTGGGCGCGGCGACGAACTGAGCCGCTGGCAATCGTGGCGCCGAGGCGGAGCCCATCGAGCGTGCTGCCGACCAGCGCATCACGAGGATCGCGACGCTCGGTGAAGGCCGCAATGGTCAGTCCGTCCGCTCCGATCGAGGGGAGGTCCTTGGCGCTGTGGACGGCGATGTCCGCGTACCCGTCGAGAACAGCTCGCTGGACCTCCTTGACGAACACTCCCTGACCGCCGATCGTGTGCAGGGCAATGTCCTGGCGTTGGTCGCCGAGGGTTTCGACGAAGACCAGTTCGGTGACCAGACCGGGGTGAGATCGCTGGATTGCCGCACCGACGAACTCGGCTTGGGTGCGGGCCTGAGGGCTGGACCTTGTCGCGATCCTGAGGCGAGGACCAGACACGCCGCGCTGCATGAAGAGAAGTCCTCAGGTCAGATCGAACAGATCGCGCAGCGCTGCCGCGTTTCGTTCGCCGCTCGGCGTGCCGACGTCGTCTTTCAACCGCACGCTCGGTGAGTGGAGCAACTTCGCGATGATGCCTCGCGTCACCGCGTCGACTGCTGCCCGCTGCGCAGGATCCAAACTGGCGAGGCGTGCGCTGAAGCGATCGAGTTCGGCTTGCCGGATCCCATCGGCGTGTTGATGCAATTGAGCGACGAGCGGCGCCGCCTGGCGCGCCGTGACGTCGACCTGGAAACGCTCGACCTCTTCCCCGACGATGACGCGAACGGACTCGGCCGCGCCCGCACGCTTCTCGATACCCTTCGCGGCCCACTGCCGGAGATGGTCCAGATTGAGCACGGTGACACCGGGGAGCGACTGGACCGACTGGTCGACATCGCGAGGGACAGCGATGTCGACGACGAGCAAAGGCGAGTCGACTTCGTTGCGGGCGAAGGCGACGGTTTCGAAATCGATCAGTACCGAGCCGGAGCCGGTGCAGGTCAACAGCACGTCGGCGCGGCTGATCGCCGACGGCAACTTCCCAAACGGAACGACGCTGCCGCCGACTCGGTCGGCGAGATCCTGAGCCCGTGACTCAGTGCGATTCGTCACCGTGATCTCCGTTGCTCCGGCGGCAACCAGTGAGATGGCAACCCCTTCGCCCATGTCCCCCGCACCGACGACCAAGACCCGTTTGCCCTGCAGTTCGCCGAGATGCTCACGGGCCATTTCGACCGCCGCATGGCTGACGCTCGCGGTACCACGACTGATCGCTGTATCGGTGCGCGCCCGCTTACCTGTCTCGATCGCATGCCGGAACAACAAGTTGAGTGTGGATCTTGCGCCACCCTCGCGCTGCGCCAGTTCCCACGCGCCACGTACCTGGCCGAGGATCTCGTGCTCGCCGAGCACCGCAGAGTCCAGGCCGGCAGCGACTTCGAACAGGTGCGCCACAGCGGCTTCGTCGTGCTGGCTGTAGAGGTGCGGGTGCAGTTCGTCCGGCGCCAGGCCACCCAATTCACAGAAGAAGTCCCTGATATCGGCGTACGCGCCGTGGAACCGCTCGGCGACCGCATAGACCTCGGTGCGGTTGCACGTGCTGAGAACGACCGCCTCACGGATGTTTGCCCGAGCCGTGAGACCGACGATCGCCTTTGGCAGGGACTCGACCGAGACCGCGACGCGTTCGAGCAGGGACAGTGGTCCCGTTCGATGATTCACGCCTATGACCACGATGGACACGTGTGCGACGACCTTTCGCTTCCTCTGAACCTACGCTGAATCTACGCTGAACCTACGCGCTCGCCCCGCGCCCGGAGTCATTCGACCCGACCGCGTGAAGACCGACGGGTGCCCGTCGCTGCTCGTAGTAACTCAAGATCTGCAGTTCGACTGCGAGATCGACTTTCCGGACGCTGACCCCGTTCGGCACGGCAAGAACCACCGGGGCAAAATTGAGGATGCTGGTGCAACCAGCACGAACAAGCCGATCGGCCGCGTCTTGGGCTGCCGACGGCGGGGTGGCAACGACTCCGATGCTGACCCGTCGTGATTGGACGATGGCGGGTAGGTCGTCGATGTGACGGACCCGCACGCCCCCGATCACACTGCCGACCTTGGCCTGCTCGATGTCGACGACCCCGGCGACGGGAAACCCACGTTCACCGAATCCGCCGTAGCCGGCAAGCGCTTGACCGAGATTTCCGGCTCCGACGATCACGACGGGCCAATCGTGGGTGAGCCCGAGTTCGCGGCGGATCTGGTAGACGAGGAAGGCGACCTCGTAGCCGACGCCGCGGGTGCCGTAGCTGCCGAGGTACGAGAGGTCCTTGCGGACCTTGGCCGCGTTGACCCCGGCCAACTCGGCGAGACCCTCGCTGCTGATGCATTCGACTTCGTCTTCGGCCTGCTCGATCAGGATGCGCAAATACACCGGAAGCCGGGCCACAGTGGCCTCTGGGATTCGCCGGCGGACTCGTTCAACGGGCATGCACCCCAAACCCTAGGCAATTGTGCACGTGTTCACAAAGCGCGCCTGGACATGTTGTGGTCACTTCACGCGTGGCTTCGGTCACCCTCACTGACAGCCGGTGCTCCGGCCGCAGTGCAGATGCCCGTCACATCAGCGATCTTCGGAGCAGCTTGCCACTCACGTTGCGCGGCAATTCTTCGACGAAGATGATCTTCGACGGGCACTTGTACCGGGCAAGTTGATCAAGGCAGTGCTCGATGAGCGCATCCTCGTCCAATCGCACGCCGGACCTGACAACCACGAACGCCTTCACGGCTTCTCCCGTGTGCGGATGCGGTACCCCGATCACGCCGACCTCGGCGACACCCGGGTGTTCGCCCAAAACATCTTCGACCTCTTTGGGATAGACGTTGAAGCCACTGACGATGATGAGGTCCTTGGCCCGGTCGATGAGGTAGAGAAAGCCATCAGCGTCGGTGATCGCAATATCGCCCGTACGCAACCAACCGTCGCTCGTGAGGACGCGTGCCGTGGCCTCGGGATCATCGAGGTAGCCCTTGAACACGTTCGGTCCTCTGACCCAGATCTCGCCGGCGTCACCATCGAGCACATCGTCGCCCGACTCGTCGACGAGGCGAACCTCGATGCCGTCGAGCACTCGCCCAACGGACCCGATCCGACGCTGCCCGCTCCGTGAAGCCGTCACGACGGGTGACGCTTCGGTGAGGCCGTAGCCCTCCGAGAGAAGGACACCGAATCGAGACTCCATCCGTCGCATTGCCTCCTCTGGCATCTTCGCGGCGCCGGTCGAGGCGACCCGAACCGTGGCGAACGAATCGTCGGGTGCACCGTCGAACGATGCGAACGACACCCACATCGGGGGGGCGCCGGGAACAACCGTGACCTTTCGCTCGCGAATGGTCTCGAGCGCGGTCGACGGATCGAAACGTTGAACGAGCACAACGGTCGCTCCGACAGCCAGCGAGATGCCGAGAACGACATTGAGGCCGAAGATGTGGAACATCGGCAAGACGCCGTAGACGATGTCGTCGGGGCCGGTCGCGGTGTCGGCCTGAGTGGCCTGTTCAATGTTGGCCATCAGGTTGCCGTGGGTCAGCATCGCGGCGCGGGGTGAACCCGCCGTGCCACTGGTGAACATGAGCACCGCGAGATGGTCCGGGGCGACATTGACGATCGGTGATGGCGAGGTCGATTTCATCTGGTCGAGCGAGACAGCGCCGTCGATGTCACCTTCGGCGGCGATCACATGCTGCACCGTGGGAACTGCCGCCTGGTCGACGTTCCTCCACGACGGAATCGCGCTGGGCCCGACGATGACGGCAACGGCGCCCACTGCATTGAGTTCGCGTTCGATCTCTGCAGCGGGACTGGCGGGGTTGAGCGGAACCGCGACCGCGCCGATTCCGAGCACGGCGAGATAGGTCACGACGAACAGGCGATTGTTTGCCAGGACGAGCGCCACCCGGTCGCCGTCGCGGAGACCAAGCGCGGTGAGCCCTCCCCGGGCGATGCCGACCTGCTCGCGAAGGGTGCCGTAGGTGGTCTCGCGCCCACGACTGATCACGGCAACCTTGTCGGCACGGTGCCCCTCGATGATGTTGGCAAGATTCAAGACAGTCCCCCCGACTGGCGATGTTAGCCGCGGCGAACGAATCGCACGCTCAGAGCCGCAGCAGCGACAGGGTGCCTGCAGCCAAGATCAGAACCAACAGCAGGGCGAGGGCGAGCGTGGTGGCTGGACGCATGATCCAAAGCTAGCGGCTGATCCGGAGGTTAACCGGACTACTGACCGGGCTGCTGACCGGACTACTGACCGGACTGTTGACCGGACTGTTGACCGGTGTCGAGCCACGATCAACCAATGGATTGTCGTCCTCGACAGCCTCCAACACAACTTGGTCGCTCGGTCCGATCTGCAGTTCCTCTGCGGCGGAACGGCGCTCGACGGACAGTGCGATCATGCCGTACGAATCGGTCAACAGCCCGAGCGCACCGGTACCCATCTGCTCGAAGTTGCCGCATCGTCTACCGACCCGGGTGATAGTCGATCCGGTCAACTCGCCGACCACGACGCGAATGTGGTCTCCAAAATGGGCGATTTCGTCGGGCCCGACGTTGAGTTGACAGTTGCCATAACGATCCACCCACAACACCTCGGTGACCAGCGCGCCGCCTTCGTCCCGCGGGAGCGGAACGGTGCCTGGCAGCAGCAGCGCTGGGTCGACCGGATCGCCCAGTTCGTACAGATCGACACCGTTGCAGAGGTGCGCCGCGACTGGCCCCATGATGTCGCGCCCGGCAAAGGTCGCGCCGGGCGCGACGAGGTGGAAGTCGGTGTTCGAGAGCACCACGGAGCGCCCTGCACCGCCGGCCATCGCCACGGCCGGCGCGAGCAGACCATTGTCGGGCCCGACGAGTACGCCTTCGCCATCGGCAACTTCGATCGCCACACACTTGCGATCGGTGCCGACGCCGGGATCCACGACCGCGAGGACGACACCGGAAGCCACGTACGAGATCGAGCGGGCAAGGGCCAGTGATCCGGCGCGGATGTCGAAGGCCGGGATCTCGTGGGTCAAGTCGATGACGGTGACATGGTTCGCGATGTCGCGGATGACGCTCTTCACCACCCCGACGAACTCGTCGGTGGTACCGAAGTCGGTGAGGAAAGAGATCGTGTCGTATCGGCGTCCCATGGCCGACACGCTATGGACCGTGTCCCGCAAACGTGGCAGGAACTGGCGGGCCGGGCAGGAAACGACGAGGGCTGGTGTCAACCCCCCGATGACACCAGCCCCTGTCGGCGCAGCCCTTGCGAGCGCGACTCCTGTTTTGCTTTCGCAAATCAAGGCCATGACGACCTGTGCACTTCACATTAGACACAGAAGCCACCGCGAGAAAAGAGTCACACCAGATTTCTTTTTCCGGCTCCTGGAACTGGGTGGTGTGCGCCGTCTCCCGTTCAGCGCGCTGGTCGCCCGAGTTCTCGACTTCGTTCGGTCGCTGCAATGACTGCTGACTGAAACGCCGCACGAACCGCGTGGTCCTCGAGCACCTTCACGCCGGCCGCGGTTGTCCCGCCGGGCGATGTCACCATGGCCCGCAGGGCGGCCGGGTCGCCTCGTTCGCTGAGCATCGCTGCCGAGCCGAGGAACAACTGGGTCACCAGTGACTGCGCCGTCGGGCGCGCCAGTCCGGCCAGGACCCCGGCGTCGATCAACGCCTCGGCGACCAGGAACAGATAGGCCGGACCACTTCCGGTCAAGCCGGTCACGGCGTCGAGTTGATACTCCGGCACGACCTCGACCATGCCGACCGATGACAGGATTCCGCAGGCCCATTGCACATCTTGATCTGTCGCTTCGCTTCCACCAGCGAGGCCCGCCGCGCCGAGGCCGACGAGAGCCGGAGTGTTCGGCATCACCCGGATGACCACGATGCCGGCGCCGACAGCCGATTCGAGCGCGGTGATCGAAATGCCAGCAGCGATCGAAACGACCCGCTGCGCGCCGGCTGCCACGGCGAGGGTCGCGGCCGTGATCGCGTCGGCCGGCTTCACCGCGATCATCGCGGCCGTGCACGCCGGAACTTCGTCGGCGATCCGTACACCCGGGAACTGCTCGACCAATCGCTCACGCTGAGCCGCCGACACCTCGACGATCGCGAGATCGGCCGGCGCGATCCAGTCGGACGCCAACAAGCCCCCCGCGAGGGCAGCGCCCATGTTGCCCCCGCCAATGATTGCGAAGATCCCTGTTCCGTTCGGTGGCTGTTCGATCGTCATGGCCACACGCTAATTCCTCCCCCGGAGGGGCGACATGAGTCATCGAAACTCACGTCACTCTGACAGACAGGTTTGCCGTCGGTGCGGGCCGCACGATCTTCCCCGATCTGACCCGCACCGACATGTCCATGAGTGCTCCAAGAAGTCGTCACGGGAAAACACCGTTCCCGATTCTCGTGAAGTGAGGCCGGTGAAGTTAGGCGACAGCACCCGATTCGCGCAGCGCATCGCTGCGGTCGGTGCCGTAGCCGAGTTCGGCGAGCAGTTCGTCGGTGTGCTGGCCGAGGGTCGGCGCCCCGACCCCGAGGTGCGCCGGCGTCCCCTCGAATCGTGCCGGATGACGTGGCTGGCGCAACCTGCCAGCCGTTGGGTGCACGGAGTCCTCGAGCAGCCCGATCGCCTTCGCGTGGTCGTTGTCGACGAGTGCGGAAGCGGCGAGTACCTCCCCACAGGGAACGCGATACTCGTCGAATCGGGCCATTGCCTCGGCCGAAGTCATCCTTGCCGCTGCGGCGTGGCAGCGGGCCATGATCTCGTTCATCAATTCGCGATTCATCCGCCTGTTGACGATGCCCGAGACTCGGGGGTCGTCGTAGCCGTCGACCCCCATTGCCTTGCACATCCCGGCGAAGTCGGCGTCAGAGGTCGGGGTACAGATACCCCAGCCATCCCGGAAACGCAGGGGTTTCACCGCGGTCGTGAAGCTGGACGGCATGGTCGTGTCGGAATCGAGCATCAGTTCGTTGCCCGCTGCGTCGGCCCACAGAAACGACACCACGGCGTCCAGCATCGACAACTCGATGTGCTGGCCGCCGTCGCCGCGCTCACGTGCGAACAGCGCGGCGGTAATCGCCTGCACCGCGTACATCGCCGTGATCTTGTCGGCCGCGACCTGGTTCAGGAACCGCGGCTCACCGGTTTCGGGATCGGCCTGGTTCGCTCCGAGACCAGCGTAGGCCTGGATGACCGTGTCGTAGGCACCCTTCGAGGCGTATGGTCCGGTGGGGCCGAATCCGGAGAGGGACACGGTGATCAGGTCCTTGTGGCCGGCTCGGAGATCGGCATGTCCGAGCCCGAGTTTGTCCATCACCCCGGGGCGAAAGTTCTGGATCATCACATCGGCGCCGGCCACCAGGGCACGGGCGACCTCGAGACCCTCCTCGGTGTGGAGGTCGATCGCGATCGAACGCTTCCCACGATTGCAGGACTGGAACAGCGCCGACATCCCGTTTACCGAGACCCCGATCCAACGTGCGATGTCACCGATTCCCGGGCGCTCGACCTTGACCACAGTCGCGCCCTGATCGGCGAGCAGAGCTGCCGCATAGGGGCCGGTGAGCGCGATCGAGAAATCGATGATCCGAACGCCACGCATGGGACCTGTCGACTCGTGTTGCGTCACGGCAAGAACTCCTTCTGTGTTCGGCTTCGCCCACCCGGTCCGCTGTACGCGAGGCCACAGCCGGGCATGACGGCGAACTCGACCAGCGGCACCGCCGAGAGGCATCGGCTCCAGCCATCCATCAAGGCGTCTTCTGCCGAGTAGTCGAACGGGTCGGTCAACACCATCTCCTCCGTTCCACCCATCGGCGGAGGATGATCGACCAGCCAGCGCGCAGTCCGCCCGACAGCAATCCGCGCCGGCACCCGATCGCGGTAGCCGAGGTCATGGGTGATCCGACCGAGGTCGAGCACCCGGTGCGTGCTCGCCGGCTGCGTCAACATCGGCAGCGCAGGCACCGCGAGATCGAAAGGCATCGAAACGACTTCGAGTTCGTGGTCGAGTTCGGCGCAGATCAAGTCGATGACCTGGCGAACCGTCAAGACCTCGGAGTCGCCGACGTTGAACAGCTTTCCAGCCGCCTCCTCGGGCTGGGCAACGGCGAGGAGGACCGCTTCGGCCAGGTTCTCCGTGTATCCGTGGTGATGAAGCGTCAACCCACCGTCTGCGACCACGATCCGTCGCCGACCGTCGAGGATGCGCCGCACCACGCACCACTCCCGCGGAGCCAGTTGATGGGGCCCGTAGACGTAGGGGTAGCGGAAGTGCGAAGCATTCGGATGATGGACAAAGACCGCCTCCTCGGTCCGAACGATTCTGTAGCCCTTCTCGTCCTCGTTCGGCGCCGACACCGTGGGGCCGCTCTCCGGAACGGGTACCGGCAATCCGACAGGCTCATACAGCCACGGGTTCATCCACCCACGATGGGCTGGAACACCCCCGATGCTGAGGAATCGATCGGTGCGTCCGATCATCAGTTCGGCTATCCGGCGGAGCCTGCCGTACATCACGATGGTGATGTCGAATCTCTGCCGACCCACGGCCCCGTCGAAGGACACCGCATCGTACGGGTCGGCGTGTAGGTGCGAAACCTGCTCGGGTGTCTCGTCGTGTTCGTGCAGGCCGCGATGCAGGATGGTCACCTCGTGACCGGCGTCGACGAGACCGCGCACGAGCGGGAGGCCTGTCGGGCCGGTGCCTCCGACCACCAAGACTCGACTCATGGACGGCGAGAGTAGTGCCGGCCCGTAGATTCAACGGAACCGGCTGGCGAAACCGATCCGGAGAAACCCTTGGTAGCACTGCTCGGTCGTCGCGTAGAGCGAGCCGATCGCTCGATCCAGCTCGGCTTCGCACAACACGCCGAGCGGCAGGTCGCCGCGAACGAAGACGGCATCTTCGATGCCGATCGCGAAGTGATGCCCGACCAATGCCTGATTTCGCCGCAATAGGTTCTCGTAGAGCATCGCCGCATTTTCTTCGGGCGCCGGCATCACGTAGGCCTCGTAGCGGAGGGTGCGTTGACCGAGCGTCAGCCAGATCGTGATGAACTCCTTCTCCTCGCCAGCCATCCGGATGTACCAGCGGATCTCATCCCCGTCACCCCGGTCGATCGCAACGATCGACGAATTCGATGCGGCGAAGCCTTCCAACCAACGATCGATGTCGTGTTCGAACGCGGCGAGTGAATCGGCTCCGAAGAGGTCGCTCATGAACAGGCGACGAGGTCACGCACGGCGAGATCGGCGTACACGCGACGGAGCCTGGCGGCAGCGAAGCTCCACGTGTACCTGCGGGCGCGCTCGGAAGCCCGGGCACTCATCGACGCAGCCATCACCGGGTCATAGAGGATCGACGCAATGCGCTGCGCGAACTGCGACGGATCACGGTCCGTGATCAAGAATCCGGTATCGCCCTCGTCGACAAGGGTCAACAGTCCGCCGACAGCACTCGCGACGACGGGAATGCCACATGCCGCCGCCTCGAGCGCAACGAGACCGAAACTCTCACTCCTGCTCGGCACGACGACGACGTCGGCCGCGCGGTAGTAGGTCGACAGGATGTGATGGGCCTGTGGTTCGACGAACCGGACCTGATCGCGCACTCCCAGCTCGTCGATCAGCGCCATCACCCGTGCGACCTCGGTGCTGCCCTCGAGCCCGCTCGCACCGCCGACAACCAACAACAGCGCATCGGGGCGGCGCAGCTCGGCCAAGGCTCGCACCGCGACATCGACGCCCTTGAGCGGCTGG
>JANOEM010000434.1:0-3223 GCA_031413195.1 Actinomycetes bacterium | reverse complement strand
GTTAGCGGGCGCTTCGGCTTGTTGGGTTGGTGGTCGCGATTTCGAGGCCGTTGTGTTCGCGTAGACGCCAGCTGGAGCCCTTGATGTTGAACACGATCGCGTTGTGCATGAGCCGGTCGAGGACCGCTGCTGCGACGACGGCGTCGCCGAAAACGGTGCCCCAGTCGGGCAGCCCTCGGTTGGTGGTGACGATGGTCGGGTGGCCTTTCTCGTAGCGGGTGTTGACGACTTGGAAGAACACCGCTGAGGCTTCTGTGCCGCCGATCGGGAGGAGTCCGACGTCGTCGATCACGAGGACGGTTGGCGCGGTGAACGTCTTCATTTTCGACGTCAGGTTCCCTTCGATCGAAGCTCGGACGAGGGTGCGGCAGAGGTTGTCGGCGGTGGTGAAGTAGCCGCGGTAGCCAGCCTCGACCGCGAGCGTGGCGAGGGCGACGGCCAGGTGTGTTTTGCCGCAGCCGGGCTGTCCGAGGAACAGGATGGGCCGGTTCTCGTCGATGAACCTGAGCGTCGCCAAGTCGTCCATCAGTTTGCGGTCGACTGATGGTTGGAACTCGTAGTCGAAGTCGTCGATCGTTCGCCGGTAGGGGAACCTGGCGTAACGCAACCGGGCCGCGAGGCGGCGGTTCCGATCCGCTGTTGCCTGCTCGGCTGTGAGGCGGGCAAGGAATTCGATGTGGGACCAGTCCTCGAGCTTGGCTTGCTCGGCGAATGTCGCGAACGCTGCGGCGGCAGCGTCAAGTTTGAGGTAGCCGAGATCGGATTTGATCTGTTCGTAGACGCTCATGCCGGCACCTGCCCGGCGGTCTCGTCGCTGTCGATCCCGACCGAATAGCGGTCGCCGAGATCGGGTGGTTCGACGTCGTAGTCGCCGCCCAACTCGAGTCGGTCAACGCTCGGCGCGTCGGGCTGGTTCGTGACGACGCGTAGGTCCGGGCCGTTCGGGTCCCAACCCAACGCGAGTGCTTCGGCAGCGAGCTTGTGGGCCGGGTCCCACACGTCAACACGCCGCCCGCCGACGAGGCGATGCGCAGCGATCAGACGGCCCGCCAGGCGGATCTCGACGGTGTCGGCGTCGACTGCCCGGCGGATCTCGACCTTGTGGCCCAACGCTTCGGGTGGAACCGAGTAACGGTTCGCGTCGATCGCGACGAACGGCCACGCGTTATGAACCCGCCGCGCCTCGACGTAGTCCGAGTCGAACCGCACACGCGGCAACGGCGACAAGAAATCGCGTTCGACTTCCAGACGCACAGCCGGTGTCTCACCAGTCGATCGTGACTCGACACCATGGACGCGCTTCGCGAGCCACACTTGGGCCCGCCGGTTCAGATCCGCGAGATCGACTGGTGCGCCGTCGGCTTCGACCTCGGGCAAGAACGTCTCTTGGAGCTGGCGGAACGGGCGCTCGACCTTGCCTTTCCTCTTGGCATCACCGGCCTGACACGACGTGATCTTCGTCGAGTGGTGCGCGGCGAAGCCGACCGCCGGGGCATGCAGTTCGAAGCGTCGGCCCTGCGACCGGCCGAGCGCACCCATCCGGTCGGTGCGACACGCAGCCGGGACGCAGCCGATCTCGTCGAAGAACCGGGCCGCGCCTTCGAAGGTGTGGTGACGATCCTCGCTCGTGGTGAACCACCAGATCCGGAACCTCGACCACGACAGGATCATCCCGAACGCGACGAGTGGGACGTTCCACCCGAACCGGACCGCCCACGACGACAGGTCGCAGAAGTCGAACTGAGCTTCATCACCGGGGGCGGTGTGGATCGGAACCGACACCGCGTTCGCTGCCTTGAACCGAGGGCCGCGGATGTCGCGCACCGCACGCACCACCGTCGGATACGAGCCGTCGAAGCCCTCCGCGCCCAGCTTGTTATGAACCGAGATCGACAACAACCGCGGATGCGCCTCGAGCATCGTGTCGATCCTGGTGCGCCACCGCTCGGTCATCACCGACGCCTCGGTCGGCCGCTGCGCCGCTGGCGGTCCGTTCTTCAACCGGTCGCTGATCGTGGTTCGGTGCCAGCCCGTCTCAGCGGCGATCTCGTTGATCGTCCATCCCTGCTTGTGCAAATCGCTGATATTCACGTAGTTCTCCTGGGTCATCATGGAGAGCGGCTCCCTCTAGTCGTGTCTCGCTTGGTCGCTTGACACGCTGGAGGGGCCACCCCAATGGGTGGTGGATGCCGGCCAGAAGACCCCGACACCCATGTCGGTTTTCAATGATCGTGAATGTCGGTTTTCAGTGATCGCTCACAATCTGGCCGTCCTCGTCGATAGCGCGGTACACGTACCGCCATACACCGGCGACCTTCACATATGTTTCGTCGACGAACCAGCGGTCCCCGACCGCGTGACGACACGGCCGCGCCGCGTCGATCAACAACGGGGTGAAGCGCTGAACCCACCGGAACAGCGTGACGTGATCGACCTCGACGCCGCGTTCGGCAAGGAGTTCTTCGAGATCGCGGTACGACAGCCCGTATCGGAGGTACCAGCGGACTGCCACCATGATGACCTCAGGTGGGAACCTGAACCCAGCGAACGCCGACGACGGTTGGGCAACTACCGGTTTACGGTGACGTCTTCTCATCATGAGACGCTGACCGACAGCACGTCCGCCGTCAACGCAACAGCGCCTTTCCTAGCATCTCCCTCACTGAGGGCCACCACCAACAACACCGCGAAATCCATGCCTCACTCCACTCCCCCTCTCGTGAACCCCCGTCGTCCGGCGCCGAAACAGCGCCGAGACGCTCCACGATACGAACTTGTCCGGAGACGCGCGTCGAAGCTGTGAACGCTCCGGCTTTCGACCGGCGTTCACAGTCATTGGCGACGGCGACAGATCCCAGCAGCGACGGTGAGGGGGATGATCTCCTACCAACTGCGAGCCGATGACCATCTTCGGGTAGAGCCGCGTCGGCGCCGCGGTGCAGACAGCGGTCCTGCTCCTGACCGGCATCGGAGATGACATTCTTCCAAGACGCTATGCGTCTGGTGCTGCAAGTACCGACAGAGGTCGAGGCCGGCGAGCAGATCGGCGCAGCTCGCCATGCGCGCACCGACGCTCGGCCATCGCGCCCGGTCCCGAGTGCGTCGGAACGGCGAGCCGCTGACACTGACGAATTCTCGACGCGTTCACTCTCAGCCGGTACACCGTCGCGGGCAGGTTCGGCCGGCTCTTGCGGAATGCATTCTTCAGCGCGATCTTGCCGGC
>JANOEM010000433.1:0-2096 GCA_031413195.1 Actinomycetes bacterium | reverse complement strand
ACTCCGCCGAGAACGCTGCGCAACACGGTGATCACCACGTTCGGCGCAGATCTGGCCACGGTGAACACCGAGTTCTGTCCGCACGGTTCCGTCGCGGTCGGCAGGCAATCCCAGACCTGGTTGCGAACCGAGCTGGGTTGGCGCGTCGTGAGCGCCCACGTGAGTTGGTCCGGAGGCCGACGGCCTTAGCCTCGCCGGTCGTTCACGATCGCGTCACAAAGCGGAGACCTGAGAGAAACACGTCATCGTTACGGTGCGCCGCATGTATACAGCGCTGCATCCAACGCCACGGCAACGGGACCGCGCATACATCCAGATCAAGAGCAAGCTGCTCAACGGCGACTTTCCGTTCGCCGAACGACTTGGCGAGGTCGCGTTGGCTCGGGAGCTCGAAGCGTCCCGGACTCCGGTCCGCGAGGCCTTGTTGCGCCTGTTCTCAGAGGGGTTGGTCGAACGGCACAGTGAGGGCGGGTTTCGGCCGATCCTGCCCGATGCCCGGGTGATCCACGAGCTCTACGACGTCCGCGTGGCCCTCGAGCACCACGCGTTGACCCAGCCAATCCGCTCGGGACGCGAGCATGAACGCGACGTTCTCGAACAGCTCCACAGTGAGTGGTCGGCCTTGGCCACCGAGGAACACGACGCAGACCCTGAGTTCGTTCTGCTCGACGAGAGCTTCCACATCGGGCTCGCTCAGGCCAGCGCAAATCCGACGCTGGTCGAGATGCTCCATGGAGTCAATGAGCGCATTCGGATTGTTCGAGTTCACGACTTCCTGTCGGTCGAGCGCATTGTGACGACGATCTCGCAGCATCTGGGAATTCTGGAGGCGTTGCTCTCGGGAGAACCGCAACTGGCTGTCGAGCGCTGGCGGCTTCACCTGGAAGAGTCGCTCGCCGTGGTCGATGAGCGTTCCGCCCAGGCCTGTCTCCGGATGATCAATGCTGGAAGGTCCGAGCGATGACCGAAACAGACACCCCGCAGGTTCATGAGTCAGCAGTCGCCGCTTCGACGGGTTCGCTCCCGGCTCGTTTGGACGTGAGGGGTATGACCAAGCGGTTCGGCGATCTGGTCGCCAACGATGCCGTCGATCTGCTCGTAGCGCCGGGCCAGGTGCACGCAGTGCTCGGGGAGAACGGCGCTGGCAAGTCCACCCTCATGAAGTTGATCTACGGCACCTACCAACTCGATGAGGGTGAAATCTTCGTCGACGGTCGGTTGGTGCAGATCACATCGCCAGCGGTCGCTCGCGGTGTGGGGATCGGCATGGTTTTCCAAGATCTTCGGCTCATCCCGGCGTTCACGGTCACCGAGAACATCGCGCTCGCATTGGATCTGAAGGGGCTCCGACTCGATCGTGGTGCCCTCAGCCGTGAGGTCGCCGACGCCGCTCAACGGTTTGGTCTGAGCGTGGATCCCAAAGCGTTGGTCAGAAACCTGTCGATCGGCGAACGTCAGCGGGTCGAGATCCTCAAGGTGTTGATGGCGGGTGCCCAACTGGTGATTCTGGACGAACCCACGTCGGTGCTCGCTCCGCAAGAGGTGGACCGACTCTTCGACGGATTGCTCGAACTCCGAAGCCAAGGGCTGTCGGTGGTGATCATCACCCACAAACTGCGTGAGGCGCGGGCGATCGCAGATCGGGTAACGGTGCTTCGCGGCGGAAAAGTGGTGTTGGGAAACGCTGACCCGACGGAAATGACCGATTCCGAACTGGTCGAGGCGATGGTGGGCCGAACCGTGCCGGCGCTCGCATCGGACCGTGCACGTCCTGATGTCGTCGAGGAGCCAGCGCTCGATCTTCGCAACGTCACCATGAGATCAGCCGACGGTGCCGTTCGCCTGAAGTCCCTCTCCTTGGAGGTGCGGCGCGGCGAGATCCTCGGTGTCGCAGGTGTTGCAGGAAGTGGACAGCGTGAGCTGTACGAGGTGGCGCTCGGGTTGAGTGAGTTCGATGAGGGAACGGTTCGTGTGTGCGGCCAGGACATCGAAAGCGGCCAGTCGAGGTCAGCGCTTGCCGCGGGAGCAGTCGGGATACCAGAAGACCCCGTCGTCGAATCGGTCGTACCTGGCCTCGATGTCGCTGCGCACCTGGC
>JANOEM010000432.1:0-2644 GCA_031413195.1 Actinomycetes bacterium | reverse complement strand
TTCGTTTTGGTAGTATCAATTTGAATGCCACTACATGAAGCGAGTATAATTACAAACAAAAGGATGATACCGTTCCTTTTGGCAAAACAATTCAATTCAAATTTTATCATATCAGAAGTATCTACAAGGTTACCAGTGCGATTTAGTGAAAAACTGATGAAAGTCTTTCGCCAATCATCTTGAATGTGATAATTTTAATTCAGATGAATGCAAGTTTGATGATGAGGGTAACACGTTTAGGTGTATGAAAGGAACGCTGTGGCTAATATGCTTCACTATTTTCAATGTTATTGCTACTCCGGTACATGCACAACGCGATGATCAGCTTTGGTTAGAGTTTCAATTATCCTATCCTTTTGGTGGTAAGTACCTGCTGGAAAATACAACAGCCTATCAAACCCTTCTAAACCCGGAGGACAAATGGAGGAGTCTTAGCATTAGTCCCACATTTGAAATGTCGGTGGTTCGATGGTTAGATCTCTTAAGTGAAGTCGGAATTTCCTATACCCTTCAAAAAAAGAATACCAACATCAACGCCTGCCAGGCGAGCACTCCCGACGATTGCCCAGGTGTCCATCCGAGTGCTCGGCCGATCGCCAAGTCGATTCTTCGACGTCGCAACGCGGTTACCAGTGCGTGGCCGAGGCCCGCCAAACCAAGAACACTGAGGACCCCAGCGAGGTACCAGGGAATGTCTCCGACCTGTTGCAAGCTGTCGAGGTTGCCGGGAGGTTCGACCCGCCGGAACCCGACTGTCACGAGGGCCTCCGCAGCGACGGCATCGCCCGGCTGGGCCCAGACAGAGAACCGCAGGTTGCATCCGGTCTCGACTCCGCCTGCGCACAGCAGCCCGAGCAGCGCGTCGGGGTTGACGATGAAGGTAGGCCCGGATTGTCATAGCCCCACGAGACGACCAACCCGACGACCCGCAGCTCTTGCGTCGACCCGCTTATGTCCACGATGCCAACGGTGTCGCCGACCCCGACGCCGAGTTCGCGCGCTGTCGCCACTCCGAGTGTCACTTCGTCACCGCCACGAGGCATCGAGCCCTCTTCGATCGTCGGGAGGGCGCCACCACGAAGCGGTTCGAACGAGGTCGGTTCAACCTGCGATGCACTGCCACTCGGCCCGATCGCAGCAGTCGTCGCATCATCGATAGAGACGGTTCGCGTGATCGTCGTGACCCCGGGCTGACCCACCGCGAACTCGGCTGCCGCGTCTGCACCCGACTGCCCGTTGTCGTCGAACCAGTAATCCGCCGGTGCACCATAGATCCGGCGGTCAGACCGAGCGTCCTCCCGTGACTCTTGGATCGTGGTCACCACCACGATCCCGGCCGACGCCAGAGCCAGGCCGAGGAGTGTCGTCAATGCGACCATCGAACTTGCTCGTCCGCCGACAGGATCCATCGCGAAGCTGCTGCCCAGAGCGCGCTGTGGGTTGCCCGCGAAAAGGCGCGTCAAAGCCCCACCAGGCTTCGATGAACGCAGTTTCGGCACCCCCGCGGTTCTCCACGAGACCACCGCGACGAGAAGCGCCCACGCGAGGAGGAACCCCAAGCCTCCGATCCCGAGAACGACCGGATCGAGGCGAAGCCCAAGCTCGGGTTCGGCGCGCAAAGCCAACCCTCGAGGGAACAATCCGCTCAGCAGATACGCCGCGAGAACGCCGATTGCGGCACCACCGACGACTGCCGGCGCCAGCGTCAGTGCGACACTCCCGGCCAGCTGCGCACGTACCATGCCGAGAGCTCGAAGAGCATCGTTGCGCGCCGCCATCGACAGGGCACTGCGAGCAACGAACTGTCCAACGACGAGAAGTCCGGCCACCGCAGCGACAATGGCGGCGACCAACAAGGTCGTCACCTCGACACGGATGGCTTCGGTGACGACGTCACTCGCGGATTCCGGCGGACGTGCGACGAGGCCATACGGGCGGTAGATCTCCTCGAGTTGGGCGCTCACCTCGTCCACCTGCTCGGAACGGATGCGCACGTTCACGAAGCACGAGCAGTTGACGATCTCGTCACCCATCGCCGCAGCAAGACCCGGCATCACCATTACGTCCGGAGACGTTGTCCCCACTATCCCGTCGGATGCCCGCACGATCGCCCGGACCACTGCATTCACCCTTGGACCATCCAAGCTGCTGACCGCGCCGTCTGACTGGCCCCATTCGGCGAACTGCGATGCTGCGGCCGTGTCGAAGTCGATCGGTGCACCGACGCTGAACCCGAATTCGTCGGCGGCAGCCTCATTGGCCACGACAGCAAATGGGTCGTCCGGATCGGGCACCGCGCCCTTCAGGACGAGGAACGGCGGATGGTCCGGGTCGAAGTACGCGTAACCAGTCGTAAACGCTTCCACCAGACCTTCGCTGTTCGGGGTTGCACCACTCTCGGCCGGGGTGATCCCGAACCAGGTCTCCACCTGTACAGACTCGACGCCTTCGATCGCACGCACGCGGTCAAGTACCTCGAGGTGCCGATTCGCCGCGGCGACGGTGGTCGGTTGCGTTCCACCGTCGAGCACCGACATCGCGATCGTCGCCGCTCCTGTCCTCGCCGCAAAGCGTTCGTAGGCGGTGTCGGCGCGACGGGCTCCGGCAGCGAGTGCGAGCGCGCTGCCGGTGCCGATCGAAACCA
>JANOEM010000431.1:0-8745 GCA_031413195.1 Actinomycetes bacterium | reverse complement strand
CGTCGAGAAATCCAAGACCTCTTTGTAGAAACGCTCGGTCCGACGCGCGTCTCGCACGTACAGCACCGCGTGGTTCATTCCTGTGATCGACACGTCGATCTTCCCCCTGTCTTGGACTGATGGTCAGACCATAGCAAACCCCAAACATCAGCAAACCCGGATCATCGAAAGATCGAGCGGGCGATCGAGGCATGGCACCCAAGCACACCGTCGACGACCTGGGTGACTCCCAGGTCCATCGCGACCGAGGCCAGCGAGTACGCATCGTCGGCCGACAGCAGGAGGTGGGTCCGCATCAGCCATAGCATTTGTTCGGCGGCCATGGTCATCGCTTCGTTCAGGTCGCCGCCGAACCCGTGCGTGAACCAGTGGCTCTCGGTCTCGAGCAGCGGCGAGGTGTTGCCGATCCCTTTCAACACCGACACCTGGATCGTGGCGTTCAACGATGCCTCGATCGCGGTGCCGCAGATCTCACCGTCGCCCTGCGCAAAGTGAGGATCGCCGACATAGAGGTTCGCTCCCGGCACGAACACCGGATAGCACATCGTTGCTCCGGGCCCCAGCCGCCAGTTGTCGACGTTTCCGCCGAACACCCCGGGGGGAATCGACGACAGCTTCCCCGCTTGCGTGGGTGCCACGCCCATCACACCGAAGTGCGGGCGAACGGGAACGGCCACATCGCGGCTGAACGGCTGCCGAGCGCCAGGGTCGGGCTCAGAGATGACCCCGGGGATGTCGTACAAGTCGCGGGCCGTGAAATCGAAACCGAACAACGGACTCGCGGTCGTCGGAAAGCCTGTCGTCGGAAAGCCTGTCGCCGCTTCGGCATCGTCGAGGCCATAGATCGTGATCCGCTCCTTCTGGAAGGTCTTGTAGAGCAGACCCCAGTTGGCGGCGCAGTTCGACCCGAAGGGCAAACGCGGCACCATGTCGAGGATCCGCACAACCAGGGTGTCGCCGGGCTCTGCGCCGTCAATATGGATCGGGCCGGTCAAGATGTGCACACCGGGTCCGCGGGCACCTTCTTCGATCGATGCCCACAGGTGGCGGATGCCGTCGTCCATCAACAGATCGGGTGCATCGCCCGCGTGATGGGTCACGGCTTCGACCTCGATCACGTCCCCGCTTGCGACGCGTAGAACCGGTGCTTGGTCCTGGTCGATGTAGCCCCAATAGCAATGCTCGGGAGTCGCCGGGAGGACGTGCCGATTGCCGGCGAGCGGTTCGGTCAGCCGTGCGGTCAGGTCGAGAGGCATGCCAGCAACGTATGGACCGCGTGTTTCCTCGATGTTTCGGGGAAACGTCGGCTCGATGGCTTTCGTTCAGACGGTCAGACCAAAATCTGGATGGTGACGCGAGTCGGCGATGCACGAGACCAGTGCGCACCGCGGGCCGACAGGGAAGACACCCTTCGCAAAGCCGTCCTGCACGACGGCTTCGGGCGAGACGGGAGCGCCGTCGCCGATCAACACCGCCGAGAGCACACACCGGCCGATGCCGTGGGCGCCGGGCCCGGCGAATGCCGAGGTGCCGAATGCCGTCTCGTGGTCCACCATCACCCGCCCGGCAACCTCGACCCGCTGTCGCAACGAGAGAGCACCGCACGGTTCGCCATGCCTGCCGAGCGACAGTTCGTCGACCCAGCGCATCACCGCACCATCGGCCAACTCGATTCTGGTCACCGTCCTGTGGTCGCTGCCGAACACGCTGACGGTCGGCTCCGGCCACCAGTCGAGGCGCGCGCCCGCCTCGACCGTGACGCGGACATCGGTCGTTGAGCGATCCCCCGCCGCGCCGGGTTGCAGCATCGTTGCGCCAACGGAGCGAACTGTCAGGTCGGCACCGGGCCCGACATGAAGCCGGAGTTCGAGATGATCGCCACCGAGCGGGCCCGCGGTGCCGCCGACCATCAGCAGCGCCAGCCCGTCGCCGGGTTCGTCGGCGATACGGACGAGTAGAGGCGCTTCGCAACGAAGCAACGTGGCGATCGTCCGACCGCGATCGTCCAGTGCGACCTCGATCTCTGTTCGGGCCTTCACCCGACCCGAGCGTTCCAGGCGGCGAGTTGGTCGACGACCCAGGCGGCAACCACCGCCGCTCCATCCGGGCTGACGAGCGAGGTGAATGCGATCGGGAGGTCGCCCCGCCGCGCCCGAGCATCGCGGTCCATCACTGCCAGATCAGCGCCGACCATCGGCGCGAGGTCGGTCTTGTTGATGACGAGCAGATCAGCCGTCGTGACGCCCGGCCCGCCCTTGCGCGGCACCTTGTCGCCGCCGGCAACATCGATCACGAAGATCTGCTTGTCGACCAGCGCACGGCTGAAGATCGCAGTCAGGTTGTCACCACCGCTCTCC
The DNA here is from genome assembly GCA_031413195.1 of Actinomycetes bacterium. GTDB lineage: Bacteria > Actinomycetota > Acidimicrobiia > Acidimicrobiales > Ilumatobacteraceae > WLMZ01. The sequence continues at coordinate 6,388 of JANOEM010000431.1, read as the reverse complement.
AGCAAGGTGAGCTCAACAGGCGCATGACGGGCTTCCAAGTTCTCCACTGCGTCGAGGTTGGCGGAGATGTCGTCGCGGATCGCAGTGTGCGGACACGCACCCGTCTCCACGGCAGCGATGCGGTCGTCGGCAAGCACCGCCATCCGGCGAAGGGCCTCGGCATCCTCGGTCGTGAAGATGTCGTTGGTAACGACGACCGTACTGATCTCGGCCGCGAGCAGCCGGCACAGGGCCGCAACGAGCGCCGTCTTGCCGCTGCCGACGGGACCACCGATCCCGATCCGGAGGGGTCGAGTTCCGGGATGCCCGAATGCCCACATCGTGTCGTCGGGCAGTCCGTCGTGATGACCGTGTGTGTGCCCGTCGATCGCGTGGTCGTGCGGTTGCCCGGGGCTATGCGGTTCAGGGTGTGGTTCAGGAGGCAAACAGTCTCACCTCCCAGGTGGCATGGTGCTCGGCGAGAATGTCGGCGAGCAGGCTGTTGGTCGACGGGAAATCCTGCACGGGCAGTCCGGCGTGCAGCGCAGCATCCGCCGCGATCTGCTCCAAGAGCGGTCCAACCCGCGCTGCCAGCGCGTGCACCGCGAACGGATCGAGTCCGAGCAGCCGCACCGCAGCGGTGGTGATCGCTCCGATCAGATGGTGCAACAGGCACAGCGCGGCGTCGGCTGGGGTCAGCCCGGCGGCAGCTGCGACGGCACCGAGCGCAATCGGCTGCAAGGGGCCCTCGGCGTGCAACCGCCGCAGTTCTGCAAATGTCACCGAAGGCCACGCCTGCTCGGCCGGACGCAACAACTGGCGGCCGAGACTCCGGCTGACCGACCGCAATCGAGGCGACGGGATTCGAGCGGTCAACTCGGTGTCGAGGTGGACGTAGGAATCGCGTGCGGCGCAGGATGCGGCAGCGAACGTGGCTTCGGTCGGCGCACTCGTCGCGAGCCGACCGTCGATGAATTCGGCAAGGTCGCGAACACTGGTGATGTCACCCCGCCCGTGACTCGCCTCGATCCCAGCACTGTGCGCGTGGGCACCCGTCGGGAACCGGCTGTCACCCAACAGAAGGAGCGCAGAACTCGCCGTCATCCGGAACGTGCCATCAGAACAGGAAGTATCGCTGGGCCATCGGCAACTCGCTGACCGGTTGCTCGAGAATCAGTTCGTCGTCGATCCGGACCGCGAACGTGTCGGGGTTGACGGTGATGGATGGCATCGCAGAGTTCTGGGGAAGGTCTGACTTGCCCGTCGATCGAGTATTTGCAGATGCAACAAGTTGTCGCCGCAGCCCGAGCCGATCTGCCAAGCCCGCATCGAGAGCGGCCTGCGCGACAAACGTGAGGCTGGTGTTCGCGGCAACCCGTGGTACTGCCCCGAACATGGGTCGGGGGAACACCGGCTGCGGTGTGGGAATACTGGCATTCGGGTCTCCCATCGCTGCCGACGCGATCATCCCGCCCTTCAACACAGCGTGCGGGCGCACACCGAAGAAGCGGGGATCCCATAGAACCAGATCGGCCAGCTTGCCGACCTCGACCGACCCGATCTCGTCCTGCAATCCGTGCGTGACCGCCGGACAGATCGTGTACTTCGCGACGTAGCGGCGAGCTCGATGGTTGTCGGCGGCACCGTCGCCTGCCAGCGCGCCTCGCCGAAGTTTCATCACGTGCGCCGTCTGCCAGGTTCGAAGGATCACTTCGCCGACTCGACCCATTGCCTGGCTGTCACTGCCGATGATCGAGATCGCTCCCATGTCGTGGAGCACGTCTTCGGCAGCGATCGTGGACGGTCGGATCCGGCTCTCGGCGAACGCCAGGTCCTCTGGAACGGCCGGATTGAGGTGATGGCACACCATCAGCATGTCGAGGTGCTCGGCGAGGGTGTTCACCGTGTGCGGGCGGGTCGGATTGGTGGACGAGGGCAGCACATACGGATGCGCGGCAACGGTGATGATGTCGGGCGCATGGCCTCCCCCTGCACCCTCGGTGTGGTACGTGTGGATCGAGCGGCCGGCGATCGCGGCGAGCGTTGATTCGACAAAGCCCGCCTCGTTCAAGGTGTCGGTATGGATGGCCACCTGCACGCCCGTTTGATCGGCGACGGTGAGGCAGGCATCAATCGCGGCCGGGGTGGTCCCCCAATCCTCGTGCAGCTTGAAGCCGCCGGCACCGGCGAGCACCTGTTCCAACAGACCCTCGTGCGAAACAGTGTTGCCCTTGCCGAGCAGCACGACGTTCATGGGGTAGCCGTCGAGCGCTTCGTGCATCCGGTGCAGGTTCCACGCGCCCGGGGTGACCGTGGTGGCCTTGGTGCCATCAGCCGGACCGGTGCCCCCACCGATGATGGTGGTGATTCCGCTCGCGATCGCTTCGTCGAGGATCTGCGGGCAGATCAGGTGCACGTGGCAATCGATTGCCCCGGCAGTGAGGATCTTGCCGTTGCCCGACATGATCTCCGTCGACGGCCCGATCACCAATGCGGGATCCACACCGGTCATCGTGTCGGGATTGCCGGCCTTGCCGATGCCGACGATTCGCCCGTCGCGGATTCCTATGTCGGCCTTGACGACACCCCAGTGATCCAGGATCAGCGCCCCGGTGATCACGAGATCGGGTGTGCCCTCGGCGCGCGTGCGCCCGGATTGGCCCATCGACTCGCGGATCACCTTGCCCCCGCCGAACACCGCCTCGTCACCGCCCACGCACAGGTCGCGTTCGACCTCGATCAGCAGGTCGGTGTCGGCCAGACGTACACGATCACCAGTGGTCGGCCCGTACAGGCGGCGGTAGTGGGCGCGAGAGATCTCAACCATGATCGTGCGACCGGGGATCGTCCAGTGGCCCGGCGACTTCGCCGCGGAGGCCGGCGACGATTCGGTCGCCTCCGAGTGGGATCAGCGAGACGAACCGTTCGATGCCGGGCTCGAACCGGACCGAGGTCCCGGCAGGAATGTCCAACCGGCATCCTCTCGCGACATCGCGGTCGAATCGGAGAGCATGATTCGATTCGGCGAAGTGGTAGTGCGAGCCGACCTGCACCGGCCGGTCGCCGGTGTTCACGACGAGCATCGTGAACACTGGCGCGCCCGCGTTCAACGTGATGACGCCGTCGGGCCCCGTGACCTCACCAGGCACGATCTCACTCATTGAGGCGCACTCATCGGATCGGGCTCATTGGATCGGCTGGTGCAAGGTGACCAGCTTGGTTCCGTCGGTGAACGTGGCCTCGACCTGGACCTCGTCGATCATCTCGGCGATGCCGTCCATCACGTCCGCTCGGGTCAGCACTCGCCGACCGGCATCCATCAGATCGACCACCGTTCGACCGTCACGCGCTGCTTCGTAGACCCATGACGTCAGGATCGCGATCGCCTCCGGGTAGTTCAGCCTCAGCCCACGCTCTTGTCGCCGCCGAGCTACGTCAGCGGCGACATGGATCAGCAGTCGTTCCTGTTCGTGTGGTGAGAGCTGCACGACGGCATCGTAGGCAGGTCCGTGTTACCGCCGTGTTTCGAGCGGCGAGAACTCAGTCGGTCACGTCCTCGACGACGTCTTTGACCTTCTCGGCAGCCGTGTCGATCGCACCATCCATCTGGTCAGGTGCCTTGTCCTTGGCCATCTCCGCAGCTGAGTCGACTCCCTTGTCGATCTCTTTCTCCTTGCCCTTGAACAAGCCCTTGATCGAATCCATCAAACCCATGTGCATCTCCCTTGAAGTGGTCGCCGCCAGTCTCGCAGATCGGGCGAGGGGAACGAGACTGTTTCAGAGCGACAGGACGTGGCCCTGTTGCGGTTTGGTCCTGCCTTCCAGTACTTCGACGTACGTGTCGGTCACCGACTCGGCTCCGACGCCTCGCGTGATCTCCAGCCACGTGTCGACTGATCCGAGGTAACCGGACCACGCGCCGGCGAAGCGCTGTTCGAACCCACCGGGGCCCCAATCGCTTCGGCGCTTCTCGACCTGCGAAGGCGCAAAGAACAGCTCTGGCGCTGGACCCGGCAGATCGGGCTGAGGCACAAGGTCTTCCCAGTGGGTGGCGCCGACCTGACAGCTATAACGCAACCGTTGCCCGAGCTGATGGTGGACCTCGGCCACGACCGCCCCGTCCCCCGCCATGTCGACGAAGACTGCACCGCCGGTTGGGCCGCCGGCAGCCGAATCGTCGGCGAGTGATCCGTAGATGACGACCCGGTCGTAGTACCCGACCGATTCCACGAAGGGCGCGTTAGCGGCAGATGTCAGCCCGACAGCGTCGCAGCGCTGCTGGCTGGACAACAGGTAGGCAAGGCCGAGTGAGGTCTTGCTGGAGGCGCTGGACAAGTAGACGGTCGTAGCGCCGAAGAAGTCATTGTCCGCGAGGAAGTCGTCGATCAGGAACGAGGTCGTGACCAGCGGCCGCAGCACCGACTGCGCGGCTACTCGCTCGGCTGCGTATCCCGGGCTGTTGGCGACGCGCTCGTACTGGTTGTAGACCGCCGGCAACATCGCCCGGTGCGCGGCGGCATCGGTGAAACCCGATGGTTTGACCTGGTCAGGTGTGACCACAAGCTGGGACGACATCGGCAGATATCCGTAGATTCGATCGCCCACCACGAGGCCCTCGACCTTCGATGCCTCCACGTCGGCGAAACCCCACACCGGGATTCGACCCCATCCATCCGGGCCGGGGAAGAAGTTCCAGTACGACATCATGTCTCCGGCCACGGCGTAGGTGATGTTGTTCGCCGTGAGCGCGAACGAATCGACCCGGAGCAACGCGTCGCCCTCGGCCAAGTCGTCTCCCGTCATGGGTGCACGATCGTCGAGCCGATACTCGCGGAGGTTGTCACGCTTCACCAGAAAGTCCATCAAGGCCACCGTAGACCAGATGCAACACTTCACCGGCGAGGTGCGACACTGTGCGACGAGCGAACTGGAGGATGTTGATGAGTGGTGAACCAAGCGCGCTGGAGGTGACGCTGCTGGGGACGGGCAATCCTTTGCCCGACCCGAATCGGGCGGGTCCGTCAACGCTGGTCACAGCTGGCGATCGGCGGTTGCTGATCGACTGCGGCCGCGGCTCCTTGATGCGGCTCGCGGCAGCCGGCGCCTACCCGCCGATGCTCTCGGCAGTTCTGCTCACCCATCTACACAGCGACCACATCTGCGACTTCAACGATGTGCTCACCACTCGCTGGGTGATGTCGCCCGTCGACTTGCCGTTGCACGTGATCGGCCCACCCGGCACCCAAGCATTCGTGGACGCGACGTTGGCGATGTTGCGCGACGACATCGGCTGGCGCATTGCTCATCACGACGACCTCAACTCGGCGCCGACCTGCCACGTCACAGAGATCCTCGACGGCTCGATCGACGATCATCCGGCGTGGGCCGGCTCGGGGATCCGCGTGGTCATCGCCCCCACCGACCATAAGCCGGTGCACCCCACGATCGGCTTCCGGATCGAGTACGACGGCGCTGCCGTTGCCATCGTCGGCGACACGCTTCCCTGCGAAGGCGTCGACCGGCTGTGTGCCGATACGTCGATCTATGTGCAAACCGTGATCCGCGAAGCTGCGGTGCGCAGCGTGCCGTCGGCCCGGCTGCAGGACATCCTCGATTACCACTCCACCAACGTCCAAGCAGGCGCCACGGCGGCGCGCAATCGAGTCGGTACTTTGGTACTGACTCACATGGTTCCCGCTCCTCCCCTCGGCGCGGCCCAGGTGTGGATCGACGAAGCCGCCGCCGAGTTCGACGGAACCATCGTCGTCGGGGCCGACCTCGACACCTTCATCGCCCGGCGCGACTAGTTTGCGACACATGCGAATCTTGGTACTGGGAGCCGGTTTCGGGGGGCTGGAGTTGACGACGACGTTGTCGGAGGAGTTCGGCGACGACGTTGACGTCACGCTGATCGACAAGAACGAAGGCTTCGTCTTCGGATTCTCGAAACTCGACGTGATGTTCGGACGCACCATCCCCGAGCGGGTGACACACCCGTATGCAGACATCGTGAAAGCCGGCGTCACGTTCGTCCAGTCCACGATTCGATCGATCGATCCGCTGGCAAAGCGGGTCGAAACCGATGCGGGTGGGTTCGAGGCCGACGTGATGGTGGTCGCTCTCGGTGCGGATCTCCACCCCGATGCAACGCCGGGCCTGGTCGAAGGCGGCCACGAGTTCTACACGAACCGGGGGGCCTTCGATTTGCGCGAAGTCTTGGACGACTTTGCGGGCGGCCGGGTCATCGTCGGCGTCACGTCCACCCCGTTCAAATGTCCACCTGCACCGAGCGAGACCGCCCTCCTCGTTCATGATTTCCTCACCGAACGGGGCCTTCGGGAGACATCTGAGATCTCGTTGGTCATGCCGTTGGGAGTACCGATTCCGCCCTCACCCGAGGCGTCGAAGG
>JANOEM010000430.1:0-6656 GCA_031413195.1 Actinomycetes bacterium | reverse complement strand
GCGCCGGCTCGGGTAACGGCATCGACATCACCCGCTTCGATGCGAACGGCGTGTCCATCGCCGAGGCACGCAGCGGGCTCGGCCTGGCCCCGGACGTCCCGGTGATCGGATTCGTCGGACGTTTGACAAACGACAAGGGCGTCGGTGATCTGGTGGCCGCATGCGGCATGGTCATCGAGTCGGGCTTCGATGTGCAGTTGCTGCTCGTCGGTGACTTCGAGGAGGGCGATCCGCTCCCGAGTGATGTTCGTGCGGCGACCGGATCCCATCCGCGAATCCGCCATGTCGGGTGGCTGTCGGATCCGGCGGCTGCATACCGCGCGATGGACCTCCTTGCATTTCCCTCGTACCGTGAGGGCCTGCCGAATGTCCCGATCGAGGCGCAGCTGTGCGGGGTTCCGGTGGTCGGTTACGCGGCGACGGGCACCGTCGATGCGGTGATGGATCGGGAAGGGCTGGTCTCGGTCGGCGACGTTGCAGGCCTTGCGAGCGAGATCCGCTCCTGTCTCGACGGGGAGCATGCTGCAGCCGATGAGCTCCGCAACTGGGTCATCGAGAACTTCGACCGGACTCGGGTCTGGAACGAGCTTGCGTCCAGCTACCGGCGGTGGCTCTCCGATGGAGGAAAGTCTCGCCTGGGCGCAGGTCGCTCAGAGGTCTGAGTCTCAGCCTCGGGAGTCGAACCAGTCGATCGTGTGCTTCAGCCCGGTTCGAAGGTCGACGGGATCGACGTCGCTGAACAGCGACCGCAGGAGTGTGTTGTCGGCCTGACTGTGGGGAACGTCGCCGACTCGCGCCGGTCCGTGATTACGCTCCACCGGGTGTCCGAGTTGCGTCTCGATCTCGTCCAGCAAGTCGAGCAGCGTCACCCGTGTGCCGAACGCAAGGTTGATCGGCGTGTTGTGCGTGGCACGGCGTTCGACGGCCTGCCGGAGCACGTGGGCCACGGTGCCGACGTAGGTGAAGTCTCGGCTCTGTGTTCCGTCACTGTGGACGTTGACAGGCGTGCCGCCCATCGCGGCGTCGAGGAACGCGGGGACGACAGCCGCGTAAGCATGCCCCGGAGCCTGGTAGGGGCCAAAGACATTGAAGAACCGAAAGGCCAATGTGTCGAGCCCGTAGCTGCGCTGCCAGGCCATCGTGTACTGCTCCGTTGCGAGCTTGCTGACCGCATAGGGACTCATCGGTTGGCACACCATGTCCTCGCGTTTCGGCAGCGCGGGGTTTGCGCCGTAGACAGACGACGATGAGGCAACCACGACGTGTGGCGGATCGGGAGCATTGGCTGCGTGGATCAGCAAGCGCAGGGTTCCGGTGGCGTTCACCTCATGCGAGGGCAGTGGTGCGGCGATCGACCGAGGTACCGACGGGATGGCGGCGAGATGGATGACAGCCTCGCTCCACTGGACGTGGTCGGCCAGCGAATCGTCGAGAATGTCGAGATTGGCGACGGCATACGGAGCGCCAATCGTGTTCTCCTTGAACCCCGTCGAGAAGTCGTCGACGGCGCGTACCTCGTGACCGTGCTCGGTGAGATCGAGGCATACGTTGGTCCCTATGAATCCGGCACCGCCGGTGACCAGTATGCGCATCAGCCGAGACTAGGACACTGCGCCGGAGCGACCGGGGAGTGGCGCGGGAGATCCGTCAACAGCTGCGGTCGAGGAAGCGCGCGACCCAGAGCCCGGCAACCTCATTTCGCACAACCGACCATCCGACGTCGTCCCAGTCGACCAGAGCGAACGAGGCAGCACCGTCGAGGCAGCGGTCGAGCAACATACGAGCTCGTGCGCCGTGGTAGTCGCCGGTGACGGCAACGACGTTGTCCCACCCTCGCTCACGTGCCAGAGCACCGAACATCCGAGCTTCGCCTCGGGTGTCGATTTCCTGTGGTTCCGGGCAGAGCACTTCGATCGGAGCCGTGCTCCCGCATCGCTCGGCGACGAGTGGTTCATTCGTTCCGAGCGAGACGACCAGCGTGTCGGACACGCCCCGATCGATCAACTCGAGAGCAAGTACGAGGCGGGCTGACTCGCCGGCGAAGACCAACACGGCATCCGCCTGGTCTGGTGTGGTGTCGAAGTCGGGGTTGCGAACCATCCGAACGAGTGGGAGCACGGTGATTGCTGCGGCGGCGAGCAGGACGGTCACCGTCATGGTGAGCCAGAGAGCAACTCGTCGAGCGGTCCAGCGTCGTGAACGTGGCGACGGGTTGTCGCTGTCGGGCGTGCTCACGTCATCATCCTCGCAGCCCATGAGCAGGGTTAGCATCTGTCTACCCATGTGCGGCATCTTCGCCACGACGCGTCCAGATCTTTGGCGGGATCTGCAGCCCGAACTCCTCGCCAAGCTTGATCATCGTGGGCCCGACGCGCACGGATCATGGGAGAGTCCGGGCGGCGACGTACTCCTGCTCCATACGCGCTTGTCAATCGTCGGCCTCGGCCCGGAGGGAGCGCAACCTGCCGCGCTGCCCTCGGGTCAGGCGATGACGTTCAACGGTGAGATCTACAACTACCGGGACCTCGCCGTTGGCTTGTCCCCCGACGCAGCAGTCTCCGACACGCAGACAGTCATTCAGCGAATCGCCCGCGACGGGCTGTCAGCAATGGATGCGTTTCGGGGTATGTACGCCCTCGCGTATTGGGATCCGGCTTCTCGGACGTTGTCGGCGGCGCGCGATCCGTGGGGACTCAAACCGTTGTACTTGCTCGATCATCCGAGCGGGGGTGTCACGCTGAGTTCGGAGATCGGACCGCTTCTGCTCCACGCCGACGGTCGCGAGCTGGATCCGATCGGTATCGCCCAGTATGTGGCGTTCGGGCACACACTCCCGCAGTTCACCTGCTACCTCAGGATCCGCAAGGTCGTGCCAGGGGCGGTGTACAGCTGGCAGATGACCGAGAGCCGGCATGTGAACCTCTCGATCCAACGGATCCACCAGTTCGAACCCGACGAGGTCCCGTCCGTGGGCGCTGCGATGGAGGACTCCGTACGGGCTCACCTGACGGCCGATGTCGAGGTCGGTGTATTCCTGAGCGGGGGGATCGATTCGACGCTGGTGACGGCGATCGCTCGGGAGATCGTGCCCGACCTGCACGCGTTCACGTTGTCGTTTCCCGGCTCGGAGGGAATGGACGAGAGCCCGCTGGCTGCTGCCAACGCTCGGGCGCTCGGGGTCCGTCACACCATCGTGCCGGTCACGGCATCCGACATGCTCGACTCACTCGACACCTTGCTGGCGACGACGGGAGAGCCGTTCGGCGACGCCGCAGCGTTGCCGTTGTTGTTCCTTGCCCGCCGGGCCGCGCAGGATCTGAAGGTCGTGTTGACGGGGGAGGGTGCTGATGAACTGTTCGGCGGGTATGGCCGTTACCGGATCAGCCGTGCACTCCCGCGCCATCATCTGCCGTTGCTCGGCGATGCGTCGGCACATCTGGCCGACATGGTGTATTCCCGGCGCTCGGACCGCCCGCGGAGCAGAGCAGTGGAAGCGATACTCCGGCTCGGGGGTGCACGTAGCCATGCCGCTCTGCTCGGATCGGACCTCCCCGCCCTGATGCACACGACATCACAAGGACGCGAGGTGGAGACCTTGATGCGCGCCGACTGGGAGGGTTTGACCGACCGTGCCCATGGCCGCCAGGCAGCGCGGCGCTTCGATTTGGGGCGTTGGCTGCCGAACACGTACCTCGAGAAGACCGACCGCGCCACCATGGCAATGAGCCTGGAGGCTCGGACACCGTTTCTCGATCCCGTAGTCGCCCGTGCGGCGCTGGCCGGCGGGCGTCCGTTCGGCAAGGACAATCTCCGCGCCGAGCTCGCGAGCAGGCTTCCTGAGGTCGAACTGCCGAACAGCAAGAAGGGCTTGGCGGTACCGATCAGCGATCTGCTTCGTGGATCGCTCGGGGACGAGCTCCGTCGGGTGATGGGGTCCGAGGACTCGGTGCTCAGGCGTGTGCTCGGCCGCGATTGCGTTGCAGCGCTCGCCGAACGGAGCAGCCGTTCGCTAACGACCGCCTACCGTTTGGCTGTGTTGGGCCGATGGGAATCGATGTCACATGTCGATGCCTGACCCGCGGCTGGTCGTCTTCACGCCCTATGGCCGTGCCGCTGGGAGCAGCAGAGTACGAGTCTACGAGTGGATCGACTTCCTTGGGATCGACGCGACCGTGCACGCGTTCACCGAGGCAAGCGCGGCAGGCCTTCAACAAATTGCTCGTCACCCTCTGCACTCGATGCGACGCCACCGAGAGCTTGCTGCAACCAAAGTCGATGCCAACGACATCGTGTTGATCCATCGCGAGCTGAGTCCATTCTCGGACGGTCGAGCTGAAGAGCGCCTCCTTCGATCGGGCGCACGTGGCATTGTCGACCTCGACGATGGCCTTCAATGGGATTGGGGCCAGGGCGGCATGGCTCGGCGATTCCAACCGAAATCTCCGAAGATTCATCGGATGGTTCGGGCCGCCGATCTTGTGATTGCTGGAAACGACCTCATTGCGGAATGGGCGGCGCAGTATGCGCGAAGGGTCTTGGTCATCCCATCGTGTGTCGATCCGTCGCGGTACAAGCAAAAGGCCAGCTACGACTTGAACGAACCGCCCTTGATCGGGTGGATCGGAAGTGCCGCAACTGAGAAGCATCTGATGGGATGGACTGATCACTTACGTGAGTCGAACCGTAAGACCGGTGCTCGCGTGGCTGTGCTTGGAGCGAGTTCGACTCGGCCTGCCTTGGACGGGATGATTGCCAGAACACCCTGGACTGAGAGTGACGGTTACACCTTGCCGTCGTGCTGGGATGTCGGAATCATGCCTCTTCCGGATGGCCTGATGGAGCGCTCCAAGTGTGCGTACAAATTGCTCCAGTACGGAGCTGCGAGTTTGCCAGCCGTGGCGTCGGGTGTCGGTGTGAACAGCGAGATCTGTCGGACAGATCCCGCCCAAAGTGAGATTGCAGCACTGCTGGGCCTTCTCCAGGCATCACCCGAAACGCGCCGACGGGTCGCTCAGGACCTTGCATCGGTCGTATCAACAGAGTATTCGTTCGCTGCTAACGAGAACAGACTGCGGTCAGCTGTCTTGGGGTTTCAAGATCCGAGACGACCGGACACCTTTGTATCTCGGGGGCAAATGTGAAGGTGCTCTTGCCCCGGATGTCCACAGGTCCGGGAGGTGTCAAGCGATTTTGCAGCGAGATGGTCCGTCAGTTCAAAGACTCCCTCGACGCAGACCCGGTGTTGGTGCACATGCATCCTGCAGATTGGGGGTCAGAGAGATCTACGCGGTTCATGACGGGAATTCGGACGATGTCCTCCATTGCAATCGCTGAACGAAGTCCGACATTCTCGTGCTATCCAGTCGGACCCAAAGGACTTGGCACAGAACCACTCGTCGGATTCGTGCATGACCTGCGCGGGCCCATGGTCGGTTTCGAAGGAAGTGGCCGAAGTGGGCTCCTCCGCCGTGTGCCGAAGCTGCAGCGCCTGAGTATCCGTAGCTGGGATACGGTGACGGTACCCTCGCCACACGTGGCAGATGATGTTGCATTCCTGTGGCCGAACGCCCGCGTCGAATGCATCGGTGAAGGTATCGACCACCTTGGTCAGTCCGGCCTGCTGTCCGCCGCTTCGGCCAAACATGAACTGAACGACATTGTCGTCATTGGCGGGGCCATGCCTCACAAGCGGACCGATCTGGGTCTGGCGTCTGCCGCCCGGCTTGCCGAACTCGTCGGTGCGGAGAAAATCTGGGTGCTGGGAGCCACCCCTGGTCAACTCGCCCCTTATGGAGAACGATGCCAGCCCGTGGTGTCAGATGAGGCTTGGCGCCATGCTCTTGCCCGCTCCCGGATGGCGATCGCCCCAAGTGAGTACGAGGGTTTCGGTCTGGCGGTGGGAGAGGCGGTGCATGCAGGAGTACCCGTGATCTATGGCGAAGGTTCCGGACTCGGTTGGGTTGTCGGCGGCGCTGGAGTTGCAGCGGGACTCGGAATCGACAGCCTCGTCGACATGGGTCAAGAAGTGTGGCGCAACTGTTCGGCGTTCAGATCCGCATCGATAGCACAGTCCGAGCGGTTCAGTTGGCAACAAACGGCAAATCGCGCGCTCGCGCTACTTGGATGCGAGGTCACAGGTCTGGGCCCGATTAGCTCGGCCTAGTGGAGGCGCGTTTGGCGCTCGGAGGGCCGGACGGTTCGGAGACGGCCGAGCCGGAGTTCGAGGACGTGGCGCGGGCGGCGGCTTCGTCGGGAAAGCCGTTTGCGGATGTGAGGGCCCAGGCCGTGGGGAAAGTCACGGGCCGGGGTCGGGGCCGTTGATGCCGCCCCGGAGGCCGGGGACTCTCCACTCCATCGCCCGTCGGTGGCGAGTCCGCCTGATGTAGTGAAACGGTCGCGCTGATCCGCCAGGGCTCGAGACTCGGGATCTCAGTCTCCGGGCTGCGGGGCCAAAGCGTCCAGGTCGAGATGTGCCGCGACGAGCGTCGCGAGAAACTCGAGATCGCCGCGATGCGCGGCCTCTACGTACGGCATCGCGCCGAGATCCGGCACCTGTGCGAATCGGCCGAGGACGTTGCGGTTGGTACGAAGTGCCAGCTCGTGGTCCCCGTCAAGATTCACTTCGTTCATGATGAAGCCGGCGACGGGCATGGCCA
>JANOEM010000429.1:0-3728 GCA_031413195.1 Actinomycetes bacterium | reverse complement strand
GGTATCCAATTCCATGAATTACTCTTAAAGTAATCCCTATTTTCTTGAATATAACCCCCTACATTACTACAAGAGACATTTGGATTTTCTCCCACACTGCGGGCTCGGCGGCGGCCCAGTTCGCGCTCGCGTGGGGTGCGCAGGTAATCGGAATCGTCGGCAGGTCGAGCTTCGAGTGGATGCAAAGCATCGGTGCGATCCCGGTCGAGTACGGCGATGGCGTCGTCGAGCGGGTCGCGGCTCTGGCGTCGAGTGGGGTGAACGCGTTGTTGGATTGTGCGGGCAGAGGCAACCTCGCTGAGTTGGTCCAGATCGCCAGTGACCCGGCGAAAGTGATCTCGATCGCGGACATGTCCGCCCCGGCCCTCGGTGTTCGGTTCAGCGGCGCAGAGCCAGGCGATCGGCATTTCGAAGGTGTCGGGAAAGCGTTCGAGCTGTGGACGGCAGGCAAGATGCGGATCCCGGTTGCAGCAACATTTCCGCTGGACCAGGCAGCCGAAGCGTTGACCCTGAGCGAGCGCGGCCGCGCCGGCGGCAAGCTGATCCTGACGGTCGGCGAACCATCATGAGCCCGACGAATCTGTCGGCGAGGGGCCGAACGAGGATCGGGCACACGTCGCTGTACGCGGATGACCCGCAGACCGCGGCCACCGTGCTCGCCAAACTGCTCGGCGGAACTGCGGTGCCCTTTCCTCCGCAGGAGGGTGGTTTCGTCTGTTTCCTGGATTCGAACCGGACCGGTTGGGACGACGAGTTCATCGAGTTCTACCCACGCGACGTTGAGCTCACCTCGATGACGGGGTCGACCCGCCCGCAGTTCTCACCCGTGCCGGGAGGACGATCGATCGGCGGCGGCTCCCATGTGAACATCGTGCTCGACCGCACCCCCGAAGAGATCGAAGCAATGTGCGCACTGGTCGACCGGGAATCGGGTTGGCGCTGGGCCGGAGTGATGGACGTCTGGCTCGAACCAACCCTGATGGTGGAGTTGATCCCCGCCCGGGAAAACGACGGACGCCATGTCTGACGATCGAAGCGCTCTGTTGATGGCGTTGGTCACTGAACACTCAGTGCAGCAAGGCATCGCCGGTGCAACGATCGGTGAGGCATCGGGCAGAGCATCGCTGTACATGACCGCGTTGTCGTCAACGCTGATCGCGGTCGGGTTCCTCAGCGGCACGGCCGGATTCGGGCCGTTCGTTGGCGCTGCGTTCCCGGCGGTGTTGATCCTCGGCTGGTTCACGATCGCACGTCTGGTCGACACGAGCATCCAGGCGATCGTCGCTACCGAACGGGTCAACACGATCCGTGCCTACTACACGACACTCACCCCTGACGCTGCCCAGTTCTTCCCCGGCGCCGGCCATGTCGCAGGTCGCGACACAACTGAGGTCGCATTGGCCCACACCCGGCTGGCACCATTCCTGACGACCGCAATGATGATCGCAACCGTCAACGCGGTGCTCGCCGGCGCATCAGCCGGACTTCTCGTCACCGGCGGGCTCGGCGCAGCACTCGCTGTCGCCGTCACGATCAGCCTCCTCGTCGTCATCGGCGCCATTTGGACTGCGTTCGTCTATCAACGGTTCCGTTTCCGGCGAGCCTTTCCCGGCGCATGACCGCACGAGGAGTCGACCCGCGGGTCGCACGGACGCGCGCCACTGTGCTGAGATCGACGCTCGAACTCCTGGCCACCTCCGGGCCAGCCGGGATGTCGCTCACCAGACTCGCTGCCGACGCCGGTGTTTCTCGCCAAACGATCTACACGCACTGGAGAACACCGACACAACTCATCGCAGAAGCGATCCTCGAAGGATTCGAAGGCGGCTATCCCGAGGCCGCGCCAACGATCGCCGAAACCCTCCGCCGATGGCTGACCAGCCTGAGAGACGCGAACACCGAACCCACACGAGCTGTTGCAATCGTCACCCTCGCAGCGCACGCTTTCCACGATCACACCAGCGCCACCGCTCTCCAACACATCGTGCTCGACCGACACGCCGCCTTGAACACCGTCCTCGCACCTTTCGGAGTCGAGATATCGATCGAGAACCTCGCAGTCCTCAACGGCCCAGTTCTGTTCAGCCAGTTCTTCCTCCGCCAGCCGGCCACCGACCAACTCATCGACCGCATCGTCACCCAGACCGAGCCGCTCCTCACTCGAAGCACTCCCTGAAACTCGGGAAAATCACCATTCGCTCGGAGCGTGCGATGGCGCGACCCACCCGACGGGCCAACGGAGTGAGGCGGTTGCCCGCATCGAAAGCTGAAGGCGACGAAATGCACAAGCGCAGCGTTACATTTCTTCAACCCCTGATCGGAACCTGTATAGCGACTCAGGCGCCTGCGGCCAGATTGTCTCGACCGTCACCTCGTGGGCGTGGGCGGCGAGGGCACCGATGTCTGCCTTTGCGCCGGTGAGCACGGTCCCTCCGGGTTCAGCGAGGGCGACGACGACGGCGTCGATGGCTGATCCGTGTCGTGCGTGTCGGCGCAGTTCGGCGGCGCGGCGGGCTGTCCGCTCGCTCACCAATTCGTCGATGATGCAGGTCTTGAGGAACCTGTTCGTGGTGGCGTCTCGGCCCCTGTGACCGTGCAGGGATTCGACGAGGACGACGGTCGGGGCAATCGGCGGCCATAATCCGCTATCGCGAAGGGCTCGGATGAGCGCGAGCGTCCGGGTTGAACGTTCGGCGAGGCGGCTGACGCCGACGCTGTCAATGATCAGCACAAGTTGCCGGTTTTGTGGAGTTGACGATCGCGGATGCGTCGCACGATCGCGTCGGCGCGGGATTGTTGACGCGCGGTCGGTGCGCCGACTTCGGCAGCTAGTTCGGTGAGGTAAACGTCGGTCGCTTCAAGGACGTCACGTCGTTCGAGTTCCGCGGGCACGGCGACTTGGAGCAGCGCCGAAGCAGGCTGATCGCGACGTTTCAGTTCGTCGTAGAGGTCATCGGGGAGGTACACCTGCAGGCGTGGCAATGCGCCTAACTATACGCCTATTCGACGAGCACATGAACAGCTGTACGGCCCCGAAGTCCCACTTGGCACCGATTCCGCCGGTAGAGATCCGGGAGAAAGCAGAGTCGATCTACAGGACCGCCACGTCTCTGGCCTGGTGTTTCGTGTGGATGGCGCTGGGGGATTTCCCCCGCCAAGTTTTCCACATATCCCCTGGTCAGGGCATATGTGTAAGTGGAGCTGGGGGGAATCGAACCCCTCGAAATCGTGTGGCTCGGTGTTGATCCGTGTTTTTTAGTGGTCGTGAGCTGCGACGATGCTGTTTGATCGTGGTGATCTGTGGGTCTCGTTGGTGTTCTGTGGTGCGGACTTCGGTAGAAGATCGGTAGAAGCGGACACGGTGACCTCCAGTCTTGACGGAATATTCCTCATCGGGGTGCCGGCGACCCCGGTGGGGAATGAAGCCTGTTCCGTGGGGAGGTGCTGATGCGCGGGTCTGTGGTGAAGAAGAACGACCGCTGGTACGTGGTCATCGAGGACCGAGACCCAGCGACCGGTGCTCGCAAGCGGCGGTTGCACTCGGGGTTCCGGACCAAGCGCGAGGCGCAGGCCGCGTGCAATGAGTTGGTGGTGGCGATGCAACGCGGCGACTACCTGCAAGCCAACCGGCAGACGGTCGGCGAGTTCGCATATCCGGCGCGTATCCACCGCGCTGGCGATCACTCCCCCCTCGCGCCAGCGATGCGAGGTCAAGGACCCAGCGACAC
>JANOEM010000428.1:0-10779 GCA_031413195.1 Actinomycetes bacterium | reverse complement strand
TGTTCCCGCCGCCGCGAACCCCAAGAGCCTGACCGACGCCCATCGGGACGAAATCGCCCAAAATGGCAAGCGTCGTCGCGTCGACTCCGTCGATCACCCCGGGGATACGCGCCCACAGCTGCACTCGCCCGTCACCCGGGGATCCGTCGAGATCTTCTAATCCACGACCCTTGACCACGCGTTGATCGAGCCGTTCGTTGATCGTGCCTTCGAACGGCGCGCGATGCTCGCGTCGTTCGCACTGGTTCGGCGACGGCACGTCCGGCATCTGCTCCCATTGACCGGTCAATTGCAGATCACGAAATCCGAGCGCCGCGTTGACCGTCAGAATCTCGCGATTCCCGACATGGCACACGGCTCGCGCCTGGGTGATCTGGTGACCGGCAACGGCGACAGTGACGTCGATGTCCATCACCTCTCCAGGACGCGCATACGACAGGTACTGACTGGTCGCCCAGACACACTCACGGCCCGACGTCTGCTCCATTGCCGAAATCGCCGCACCGAGCCCGCAGCCTCCGAAGAGGAACCCACCCCACGTGCTCAGGGTCGGGGTGACCGGCAGGCTCCATCGGTATGGGTTGTGACTTGGGCGAAGGTCGAGAAAAGTGCGGCTGTCCATGACGACTGTCGACTCTACGAGAACGGCCCCCTCCGCGTCGCCGCCGATCCTGCGTAGAACTGCTCACTTGGCGGCGCACTACCGTCATGCGCATGACCATCACACCCTGGCTGGGCGACACCTGTTCACTCGTCGATGCGTTTCGAACCGGCGAACGATCACCGGTCGAGGAACTGCAAGCCACCTACGCCGCGATCGATTCCAGCGAGTTGAACGCGATCTCGTTCACCCCGCGCGATCAGGCGGTCGAAGCCGCCCGCCTCGCCGACGTGTCGCTGCCGTTCGGCGGCGTGCCGATAGGGGTCAAGGAACTGGATGATGTCGAGGGTTGGCCCGACACTGATGCGTGCGTGGTGTTCGAGGACCGAATCGCCACCCACACCTCGGTGATGATCGAGCGCATGCGCACACTCGGCGGAGCGATTCTCGCTGCGCAGACCACGTCCAGCGAGTTCGGTGGCGTCAACCTCACCCGGACCGTGCTCCACGGAACGACGCACAACCCGTGGAACACTGAGCGAACACCGGGCGGGTCGAGTGGCGGGAGTGCCTCGGCGGTGGCCGGAGGACTGCTCACCATCGCGAGTGGCGGAGACGGTGGCGGGTCGATCCGGATCCCAGCAGGGTTCACGGGTTTGTTCGGACTGAAGGCAACCTTTGGTCGGATCCCACGGGCCCCACGCACACCAATCGGCAACATGACCGTCACGATCGGCTGCGTCAGCCGATCCGTGCGCGACACCGCTCGGTGGTTCGACGTCTGCAACGGGTACGACGCCCGCGACCAGTTCAGCCTGCCCCGCACCGACGGGTGGGAGCGCGACCTCGGAAGCCACGTCGATTCGCTGCGCGGCCTGCGCGTCGCCCTCGCGCCCGATTGGGGCGGCGCTGTGGTCTCGCCGGCGATGTGGACCGTGCTCGAGGGAGCCGCCGACCGATTGATCGCGGCTGCAGGGATGGTTCGAGTCGCCGGTGTGGACACGTCGTTGCCGAGCATGGGTGCGGCTTGGAGCATCAGTGGCGGGATCGGCAACTACGCGAAGCTCGCCGAGTTCTGGCCCGAATGCAAGGATGTTCTGACCCGTGAGATCCGCGCCGGCGTTCGGACCACCCTCGAGCGATACAACTTGGACGCCCAGATCAAGATCGAGCAGCGCCGGATGGAACTGAACGAGCGGATGGCGGCGATCTTCGGCGAGGTTGATCTCGTGATGACGGCCAGCAATCCCGATGTCGCATTCAACGCCGACGGACCTCTGCCGTCAGAGTTCGGTGGCATCTCCGCCGGCGCAGGCAACAACGGACGGCTCACTTTCCCGGCCAACATGCACGGCAACCCGGCGGTGTCCGTACCGGCAGGCTTCGTCGACGGGCTACCCGTCGGCCTGCAGATCATCGGCCGCCACTACACCGAGCAACAACTGCTCGACGCAGCACTGACGGTTGAACGCACCGAGCCGTGGCCCCTCGTCGCCCCCCTCCCCTAAAACCGTTCATGTCACCGCAAGTTACGAAAAACGATCGCTGGTGGTGACATGAATGTAGAAGTTGGGGAAATAGGAAAGTGAGAGCTTACGTAAATAGGCTGTTGTGATGGCCGTGATACCGCTCGACTCCAGCCAGCGGACGCTGGCTGTTGGGTTGGTGCTCAGTGTTTCGCTTGTCGCTTTCGAGACGACAGCCGTGATCACGGCGCTCCCGACGATCACCGACGAACTCGACGGGCTACCCCTGTATGGAGCGACGATCGCGGCATACATGCTCGCCGACCTCGTCGCGTTGGTGTGGGCCGGCGAGAAAGCGGACAAACGCGGTGTGCGGTTCCCCTTTCTGGTGTCGATCTGCTTCTTCATCGCGGGCTTGGTGGTCGCGGCCAGCGCAAACTCGATGGAACAAGTGGTGGTCGGCCGACTTCTCCAAGGCGCGGGGAGCGGCGGATTCGCGCCGCTCGCGTACATCGCTGTCAGCCGGGCATTTCCTGCGGAACGTCAGGCAACGATCTACGCCTATCTCAGCGCCGGCTGGGTCCTGCCGAGCCTGCTCGCCCCCGCCGTTGCCGGCATCGTCACCGACCAGTTCGGTTGGCGATGGGTGTTCATCGGGATCATCCCGCTGGCAATCGTCGTCGCCGTGCTGACAGCCAAGGCAATGGTCCACCTCACCGGTGGAGACGAGGGACGCGATCGGCGACCGAGCCGACTGCCGCACGCGGTCCAGGCCGCCGTCGGCGTCGGAGCCGCTGCATTCGGGCTGCAAACCGGCAATCTGGTCCTCGCGGCCGCATTGACCATTGGCGGCGGTTTGCTGGCCGCCCCGGCGTTGCGACATCTCCTGCCCGCGGGCGTCTTCAGGGCACGCGTCGGACTGCCGGCCATCATCGCCGTGCGATTCCTGGCGACAGCAACGTTTCTCGGAGTGGACAGCTTCATCCCGCTCGCCGCCGACCGACTGCACGGCGCCCGACCGTTCGTCCAGGGCTTCGTCATCGCAGGGGCCGCCGTCGCATGGACCGGCGGCCAGGCCTTTGCCGCTCGCCGCGGAACTCGGCTGCTGCCCCAACGCGCTTCGTCAATCGGATTCGGTCTGCTGTTGCTGGGCATCGCTACCACAGTGCCGGTCTTGTCACCGTCGTGGCCGTTGTGGGCGACGTTTCTGAGCTGGAGCATCGGCGGTCTCGGTATCGGCATCTTGTTCAACCCCACGACCGTTGCCTCGATGGGCTATGCGGTCGAAGGACGCGAGGGTGAGGTGAGTAGTCAGATCCACCTTGCCGATTCGCTCGGATTCGGTGTGATGGGCATCGTCGGAGGGGCAATCGTCGCAGCATCCGATCGCACGTCGCTCACCCTGCAGGCAGCGATCGGCATCAACTTCGGGCTCGCCGCGCTGTGTGCGATGGTCGGCCTCGTTGCGTCTCGCGGCATCCGGAGCAACGTCGCAGCCTGAGACGTGGCACGATTCGCCGATGGGACCGTTGCATGGCGTCAAGGTGTTGGACATGTCGGTGATGATCTCGGGGCCGTTGGCCGCGATGATCCTGGCCGATCAAGGTGCCGAAGTCGTCAAGGTCGAGTCTCCGGGGCTCGGCGATCTGATGCGCTTTCTCGGCACCAGCAAGGGTGGGATGACGGGCATTTTCGCCGGGAACAACCGTGGCAAACGCAGTCTCGTGGTCGATGTCAAGAAGCCCGAAGGACTCGACATAGTCAAACGCTTGATCGCCGAGTCGGATGTGCTGATCCAGAACTTCAGACCCGGCGCGATGGAGCGCCTCGGGCTCGGGTTCAGCGACGCCGCAGCAATCAACCCGCGCCTGATCTATGTGTCGATCAGCGGCTTCGGTGCCGACGGCCCGAAGAGCCATCGCCGCGTTTACGACAACGTGATCCAGGCGTCCTCGGGTTTGGCGTCGGTGCAGATCGATGCAGCGACGGGGAGGCCGGCGCTGTTCCGGACCCTCATCTGCGACAAGGTCACATCACTCACCGCGGCTCAGGCCATTGCCGCCGCCCTTTTCGCCCGCGAGCGCGGAACCGCCGGCGGGCAACACGTGCAGCTCGCGATGCTGGATGCCGCCGTTGCATTCGTCTGGCCCGACTCGGCGATGGATGCGATGTTGCTGGATGACGACGTCATCCGAACACCAACTCTCGGGTCCGCCTACGCGGCGACCGAGTTCGCCGATGGGCAGGCGGCCGTGTCGGCGATCAGCGACAGCGAGTTCGCCGGGTATTTCCGCGCTGTCGGCCACCCCGAACTCTGTGACGACGATCGATTCGCAACGATGGGCGCGCGCATGGCCAACCTCGCAGAACTCATCCCGCTGTTGCGCCAATACACGGCCGAGATCAACCTGGCCGACTTTTTGCGACGTGCCGACGAGTTCGACGTTCCCGCTGCGGCCATTGTCGCGATCGCCGATCTCCACGACGACGAACAGATCGTGCACAACGAGATGTTCGTGGTCCGAGACCATCCAGCAGCGGGTTCGATCCGCGAACCGCGGCCGGCAGCACGGTTCGGCGGAACGCCGTCGACCATGGGTTCACCCGCGCCCACTTCCGGCCAGCACAGCGACGACATCGTCACCGAACTCGGGCTCGACGCCGCCGCCCTGCGCGCGGCGGGCGTGATCTGGTAGCGATCCCCGAGGCTTTCACGACCACCTGGCGCGCGCGAAAGCCTCGCCGCGCGCCAAAGCCTCGGATGGGGCGGGGGTGGTTCGGGTCAGCCGTTGGTGACGGCTCGGCCGACGATCTCTTTCATGATCTCGGTCGTGCCGCCGTAGATCGTCTGGATCCGGCTGTCGGCCCAGGCCCTCGCGATCGGGTACTCGCGCATGTAGCCGTAGCCGCCGTGCAACTGCACGCAGCGATCGACGACCTTGTTCTGGAGTTCGGTGCACCAGAACTTGGCAGCAGCCGCGTGCTCAGCCGAGAGCTCACCGTTGACGTGCAACTCGATGCAGCGGTCGATGTAGACCTGCGCGATCTGGACCTCGGTCGACAGTTCGGCGAGCAGGAACTTGCTGTGCTGGAAGTGCGAGATCGGCTGCCCGAAGGCCTTGCGATCGTTGGTGTAGGTGACGGTCCAGTCCACAGCGGCACGGGCTACGGCGACTGCGCCGACAGCGATGCCGAGACGTTCTTGGGCGAGGTTGGTCATCAGGTAGATGAAGCCCATGCCCTCTTGGCCGAGCAAGTTGGAAGCAGGCACTTCGACATCGTTGAAGAACAGCTCGGCGGTGTCCTGCGCGTGCATGCCCATCTTGTCGAGGTTGCGCCCCCGCTCGAAGCCGGGCATGCCCCGCTCGAGGACCAACAGGCTCATCCCACGGTGGGCCTTGGAGACATCGGTCTTGCACACTGTGATCACCGCATCGCTGAGGATGCCGTTGGAGATGAACGTTTTGGCCCCGTTGACCACGTATCCGTCGCCGTGGCGAACGGCCGTCGTCTTGATGCCGACCAGATCGCTCCCCGTGTTCGGTTCGGTCATCGCGATCGCCCCGATCCGCTCGCCGGTGACCATCCCCGGCAACCACCGTGCCTTCTGTTCGTCGTCGCACAACTCGATGAAATACGGGAGCACGATGTCGTTGTGGAGGGTGATCCCATTGGCGCTGCCGATCACCCCGGTCAGCCCGATCTCTTCGGCCATCACCGCCGCGAAGCGGTAGTCCTGGGTACCACCACCGCCGAACTCCTCGGCGACGGTCAGGCCGAGGAAACCGTGCTTGCCTGCCTCGAGCCAGAGTTCTCGTGGCACGATGCCGGCGGTCTCCCACTGTTCGTGATGAGGCACGACCTCGTTGTCCAGCCAACTCCGAAATGTGGATCGGAACTGGTCGTGCTCGTCGGTGAAAATCGTCCGCGGGATCTGCTGCATGACTCAGATGCTAGGCCGGGCGTTCAGCCGGCGAGCACGGCGCGGGCGACGATATCGGTCCCGAACGCGGTGAGGATCGCGAGGTACAACAGTCCGGTCGCCGCCATGACAGCCGAGTAGTACTTCTCGCGCAGTGCCTTCTGGGTCACGACGCACAGCACCCAGGTTGTGATCGCACACGCGACCCAGAAGTAACCGAGTGTCCCACCCCAGCCGTCGTTGACCGATCCGGTGAGCACGCTGACCATCCCGATCGGCAAGAGCAGGGCGAGGACCTCGATCGGCAGCACGTACTTGGTCACGCTGACCAGTTCGTTCAACAGGCCCCGGGGCAGCCCGGGCTGGACGAGGTACCAGTGGCCGAGCAACATCGCGTCGGTGATGGATCCCAGAAAGGCGGCGCCAACCACCGTCCGAATGATCGCAACTGCCGGGTTTCCGCCGGCGTCGAGTGCTGCTGCAACGAGACCGACGATCCCGATCGCAGGAGCGATCATGTCGAGCGCCGGCGGGAACTCGCGGCCCTGCGTCGACCGAACGGCCACATCGCGGTCGATGCCGGTCATCGCGGCGACTCGTTCCGTGCGACGATCGTGCTCGTCTGCCTGGCCGCTGACACCAGCCTTGCGGCGGATGATCGAGACCACGAGCGCTGCCAGCGCGGCGAGTGCGACACCGAGCGATGATGCCTCGCGAACCGGCACGACTCCGAACTTCAATCCGCACAGGAACGCACCGCCGGCCATCAACAGATATGTGCCGCGGAGCAGCCAGCCGTACCCGATGCCCACCAGACGCCGCCGAGTAGTGAACCACAGGAAGAACAACCCGCCCGTCGCCCATTGCAACAGCACTGTGGCGGCATCGACTCGGATCACGGACAACGACGATACGGCCGGGCAAAGGCATTGCCCCGAAACGGAAGCGCCCGCGATTCAGGCGCTTGCGCCCCTACGATCGGAAGTCATGGGTCAATCTCGAAGTCTTGCGGCGGCATGTGCCGTCGCCGTCGTCGGCAGCCTTGTGCTGACCGGGTGTTTCACGGGCAAGCGTCCGACCCTTGCCCCTGCCGCGGTCGAGGTGAACGATCCCGCCGTTCGGGCCGTACTGGATCGGCTGGAGACTGCGAACGACACCCAATACACGGCGAACTATCGCATCGTCACCAAGATCGGCACCGAAGCCATTCCCCCGACCGATGCAACCGTCGCCCAGACCAGCGCGACGGACCGCTCGATCACGATCGGCAACGTCCGATTCCTCGACCAGGGCGGCACACAGCAGACGTGCGATCTCATCGGTGCTTCGTGCAAACCAGCCTTCGACGACGCGACCGTCAGCAACCTGCTCGTGAACCACGACTTCTTCGCAATCTCTCCCGCAGCCCGTCTGCGCCAGGACTCCACGACCATGGTCAGCGACGCGCTGGCATCCACCCGCGAGATCGCCGGCCAGGTGGCCACCTGCGTCCAGGTCAACTTCGCTGCCGGCAACAAGACGTACTGCGCCCTCGACAACGGGCTCCTCGCCTATCAGGACACTCCCGACCTGCAGATCGACCTCGTCGGCCTGGCCCCCGGCGCAGACCCGGCGCTATTCAGCACCACAACGGCAGTGCCGACAGCGCCCACCCTGGTACCGACGGCCACGATTCCCGCCGGGTAGCAGCTCACGAGAGAGCGAGTAAACATGGGATGGTTCAAACGAAATCGAGATGAGGACGGAGACCCGCCTCCGGTCAACACCGAGTTCAGCGTCGTCACAGGCGACATGCGCCTGGTGAATGGTCAGATACTTCCGTTCTCCGCGGTGGTGCCCACCGTGTTCAATGGGCTTGCCTTTCCTGGACCGAGCGTCGGGAACGAACCCCAGCGCGAGGAAACCGTGTGGATGGCGTTGGAGATCGCGAACGACACTCACCCGAAGTGCGGGTGGGCGAACGAAGCCGAGGTTCAGTGGCGGCCGGCGACTCCCGACGAGTCCGCATGGGCGTTGGCGAACGGCGTCAACGAACGCTTCACCTGAGCAGCCAATCCCTGGATCGGCCCAAGAGCGACCCGCTCGGTTCAGCTCGCGGTCACCGTGGACGTATCACGCCCACTTCGCAGCAGGGTTCCCGGGCGAGCGTCGAGCAGTTCGCCGTCGTGCACGCAGGGCACACCATTGACCAACACGTGGGAGATGCCGTTTGCCTCGCCATAGACGCGTCCGGCGCCACCGGGGAGGTCGAACTTGGTGAACACCTCGGCCGGGCCGATCCGGGTTGGATCGAAAACGACGATGTCGGCAGCATTCCGCTGGGCGAGCACGCCCCTCCCCTTCAGGCCGTACAGGGCGGCCGGTGAGCCCGTCAGATAGTGGATCGCTTCCTCCAGGGGCAGCAACGACCGCTCGACCGTGGTCCTCGCGATCAGCGTGGTCGCATAACTGAAGCTGTCGATCATGTCGAGATGGGCACCCGCGTCGGATGCCCCCACGATCGCGCGGGGATCGCGCCAGACCTCGACCCGCTTCTCCCAGCTGGCATCGTTCTGTCCGGTGTCCAAGCTGGCGATGACGGTGTTGAGATCGTCATCGATCACGATGTCGACCAGTGTGTCCCAGGTCGACTTTCCGAGCTCGGTCGCAATCGCGCCGATCATCCGGCCCTCGTACGGCTTCCACTGCGCGCTGAACGTCTCGAGCAGCGTGAAGCTGCCCCAGTTGGCGAGGGATCGCAAACCACCCGGCGCAGATTGCGCGAGCGCATCCATCGAGGCTCGGCCGGCCGGGTCGCGCAGCATGGCCAGCTTCTCAGCCGGCGGTAAAGCCATCAATTTGTCCCAACCGGGCAAGATGTCGAGCACGAAACCGCTGCGCAGATTGAGCCGGAGCCGGAACGTGTCGGGCAGGGTGAGGGCCAGGACCCGACCGCCTTTGGCCTCGGCGATGTCCCCACCCGTGAGCTGATGTTGCACCTGTTCCCAGTTCTGCGACTGCACCTGCAGCAGGTTCCAGTTGAGCGGACGATTCGCGGCGACGCTCATGTCTGCCATCAGGTCGAACGTCTCGGCACTGAACGGGCCGACCTGGGGGATGAACTCCAAGGTCGTGCCGGGGAACTCCTTCACCACGCTGCACAGCGCGATGACTTCGTCACGACTGGCGTGACGTGACGGCACCGGGATACCGGTGTGGTCGTTGTGCGACGTGGACCAGGTCGACGAGAAGCCCATGCCCCCCGCTGCAAGGCCCTCGCGCAGCAAGGTCTTCATCTGCTCGAGCTCGTCGGCGGTAGCGGTGCGCTCGGTCGCTTCGTCCTTCATCACGACGCGCCGAATCGCCGAATGCCCGACCAGGAATCCGGCGTTCGGCATCAGGGTGCCATCGAGCCGGTCGAGGTACTCGGCGGTGCTGCGCCAATCCCAGGGCACACCCTGCTGCAGCGATTCGAGAGGCATTCCCTCGACACGTGCCAACATCCGCATCAGATAGTCGCCGTCTTCGGGGGTCAGCGGAGCGATCGTGAACCCGCAGTTGCCACCCATCACCGTGGTCACTCCGTGTAACGGTGAAGGGCTGAGCGTGGTGTCCCAGAACGCCTGCGCGTCGTAGTGGGTGTGGATGTCGATGAACCCCGGCGCAACGACCTGATCCGAGGCATCGATCGTTCGCGTCGCCGGTTCTGAAACGTCGCCGATCTCGACGATGACGCCGTCACGGATCCCGATGTCGGCGCGTACGCCGGCCGATCCGGTGCCGTCGATAACCGTTCCGCCGGTAATGACTACATCCAACATGGGGACCCCCTGGTCGTTCGCCTTCGACGCGGCTGCGGGGCCACGCCGGAGAATCTCACTCGACGTTACGCGACCGGTCGGCACCGTGTCGTGTCGTCCGCTTTGCCTGCGCCATCTCGAAGTGGGAATACTGGGCCGCGTGCCCGAACAAATCGCCTTCGTCGAATATCTGAAACTGGGCGACATGCCCCATCTCGTCGCCAACGAGTGCACATCGTGCGGTGCCCGATTCTTCGATCGCCGAAACGCGTGCGCCGCGTGCTTTGCGACCGATTTCAAGCAGGTCGACATCGCGACCGACGGCATCGTCACAGCGTTCACGATCGTCGCCTTCGCGGCGCCGGGGATTCCGGTGCCTTTCGTGTCGGCGCCCCAGCGCCATGGCGCGCGCGATGTCGAAGGCGCCGATCACCTTGCCGGCGCAGCCGATCTTCACGCGCGGGCGCAGGTTCAGGCCGGTCAGCGTGTTGTGCACCAGCAGCAGGCCTTCCTGCAGCGGCGCGCCGACGTGATCGGTGAACTCCAGCGGCGCCGCACCCGTGCCGCCCTCGGCGCCGTCGATGACGATGAAGTCCGGCACGATGCCGGTTTCCAGCATCGCCTTGGCCATCGCAAACCATTCCCAGGGGTGGCCGACGCAGAACTTGAAGCCGGTGGGCTTGCCGCCCGACAGCGTGCGCAGCCGTTCGATGAAATGCAGCATCTCCACCGGTGTGCTGAAGGCGCTGTGGCGGGCCGGGCTGACGCAATCTTCACCCACGGGCACGCCGCGCGCAGCGGCGATCTCGGCCGTCACCTTGGGGCCCGGCAACACACCGCCATGGCCGGGCTTGGCGCCCTGGCTGAGCTTGAGCTCGACCATCTTCACCTGCGGGTCGCAGGCGTTGAGCGCGAACTTGCTCTCGTTGAAACTGCCGTCGTCATGGCGGCAGCCGAAGTAGCCGCTGCCGATCTCCCAGATCAGGTCGCCGCCGTGTACGCGGTGGTGGG
>JANOEM010000427.1:0-1990 GCA_031413195.1 Actinomycetes bacterium | reverse complement strand
CCGCTGACAGCACCATTCGGCACCAGATGTCGTGGTGCGGGGCTCGTAATTACAGCAGTGAAACTACGGTCGTGTCAACCGTCACGGGCAGAAAGTGTCAACTTGCCTGCGCAGCGGGTACGTCGCTGCGCTTCACGTCGGCCAACTCGGCCTGCCGATGCAGTTTCGCCCACACCTCGTCGACCGATTCGGCCGTGGCCTGGATGAAGTCGACACCGCGAGTTCGGGTCCCCGACGGATCCCGTTCGGCTTCGGCGTGCCAGATCTCCTCGACCTGGAGCAGCCGTCCGTCGCGTCCGCGCACGTTGTTCTCTCGGAAGTCGAGCGTCGTACGCCATCCCCCTCGTTCGAGTTCGCGACGATCCGCCTGCGCCAGGACGGCGCCGTGTTGGCGTTGGCGCAGCAACCGCTGGCGGGATGTCGGAAGGGCTCGGGTGATCATGGGGCCCATCATGAAGCACGTGCCCTGTGGAGCGTCAGTGCCGATTGGGTGTGAATTCCCGCACGATTCCTGGGGACAAACCCCGAAATCCTGTGTGTCCGTTGTGAGGACGTTCTACAGATCGCCGATCAGGTCCTGACAGGCGAGCGCGGCAGCTCCGAATGCCGGATCGGTCGGATCGATCTGTTCGAGCAGCGTCTCGCCGGTCGGATCGGCGAGCAGGTCGCCGACCGACACCTCGGGGATCTCTGCTCCGTTCGCACGCAGACAATCGAAGAGGGCGATCACCTTGTCGAAGTCACCCTCGCCCGACGGCGGGAACGAATCGGACGCCTCATCGTTGACGCACGACGCACCCGGCGCGGGCATGTCCAGGTCGACGAGATAGTCGACGACCACCGGCGTCACGCACGGCACCGACAAGAACGCAGTGTGCCCATCGCTTTGCACCGTGTAGAGCTGACCCGACGTGAGAAAGTCGGCCATCGCCACCGACCACTCGTAGGGGGTCGCCGGATCGCCGGTGTTGCCGATCACGAGGATCGGCGGTGCGCCATCGGCGGTGCCGATGATCAGCGGATCGATCGGTAGCGGCCCACCGATACAGCCCGTCGACGCCCGCAGCAAGTCGTCGAACCATTGCGTGTTCGATGCGATCTCCTCGGACTCGACTCGTACGACCTCGTCCGGTGGCCTGACGGCATTGTCGGCGCAGTTGATCGCAAACCCTGCGGCCTGGCTGTTGTCGTAGCTGCCGTCGGCCTGGCGCCCCAGATAGCTGTCGACGAGGACCTGTAGCAGCGTTGCGTCGTTGTCGACCGAGGCGTCGTACATCCCCTGCGCAAGCACAGGCCACAGCTGCGTGGAATACATCGCGGCGATCACGGCGAGTTGCAGTTCACCCGGGGTCACGACGCGATCCGGATCGTCGGTTGGGATGCTGCCGGTCTCGGCGATCGACGACACGAGCGATGAGTACACCTCGAGCGTCGGCCCGGCCGCCGCAAGTTCGCAGTCGGCGTCGGCGTCGCATGCTTGCGCGAACTGCTCGAACGCACGGTCGAGGCTCGCGGCCTGTTCGGCATCGAGTTCGGTGAAGTCGTTGGTCGGCGCCACCGCTCCGTCGAGCACCAGGGCGCGCACGCGATCGGGGAACAGTTCGGCGTAGGTGGCACCGAGTCGCGTGCCGTACGAGAACCCGACATAGCTCAGCCGATCGTCACCGAGCGCGGCGCGGATCTCGTCGAGGTCGCGTGCCGCGTTGTTCGTTCCGAGCAACGACCCGATCTCGATGGTGTCGGAGGTGCATGTCGACGCCTGCCCGTCGGCCTCGGCGACGAGGGCATCCCAACCGGCATCGTCGCCCTCGTCGAGCAGCGTGATGTCGTCGTCGAACGCGTTGTCGCACTCGACGGCGGTGCTCGCTCCAACGCCACGCGGGTCGAACGACACGAGGTCGAACCGTTGCGAGATCTCTTCGGGCATGACCAGCGCCACCGTCTGCAGGAAGTCGATGCCCGACGCCCCCGGCCCACCCGGATTGAACAC
>JANOEM010000426.1:0-4844 GCA_031413195.1 Actinomycetes bacterium | reverse complement strand
CCCCAGGCAAGGCCGTCGTTGAGGTTGTTGACCAGTCCGGCCTGCGAGCACGACGACAGTGCCTTGTCGGTGAACGAGGTGAGCCGGAAGATCTCACCGGTGGTCAGCGTGGCGTTGTGGGTGTCTTTGGTGGCGACATGGTTGGCCGCTTCGTAGCGTGCATGGTCACGTGTCTCGCGAACGAAGAACACCGACAGGCCGAGACCGAGGCCCGCGTAGGCGATGCCGAGGAAGAACGGTTCGGGGCGAAGTCCCCATCGCTGGGCGATGTATCCGGTGGCGAGTGCGGTGATGGCGACGGCGCCGTAACCAGCGGCTTCGTTGAGGCCCATTGCGAACCCGCGGCGGGTGGGGCCGACGAGGTCGATCTTCATGATCACTGTCGTCGACCAGGTGAGCCCTTGGTTGACGCCGAGGAGGACGTTGGCGAAGATCACCCACCCCCAACTTGGTGCCCAGATCAGGAGCAACGGGATCGGCAGGGCGATGATCCACCCGGCGACCAACACGGGTTTGCGGCCGTACTTGTCGGAGAGGGTTCCGGCGAAGAAGTTCGTCGCTGCCTTGACCGCTCCGAAGGCAACGATGAATGTGAGCGTCGCGGTGAATGCGGTGAGCCCGAACTCCTGCTTGGCAAGCAATGGGAGGACGGTGCGTTCCTGGCCGATCATGCCGCCAACGAGCGCGTTGACGCCAACGAGGAGCGCGAACTGGGCGATGTTCGCTTTGAGGCCGAGCCGCAACGGTGCCCTTGGGGTTTCGGTCGTGGGGGCGCTCATCTGCCCGTTTCCAGTGGGTTGCCAGTCGCCGCAGACCAGGTGTCGGGTCCGCCATCGAGGACCGTGATGTCGTCGCGTCCGCCCGCTGTCAGGATGCTGGCTGCCGTCATCGCGCGTTCGCCGTGCCCGCACATCACGGTCAGCGGCCCAATTGGGAGCTCGGCTTCGGCGACGGCAGCGAGTTCGATGTTGGCGGCGCCAGGTAGGTGACCGGTGACGTACTCGTTGGTTTGGCGGACGTCGATCACTAGACCCTTCATCGATGCGGGTTCGACGAGCGGGGTCGTGCGGGTCGGCCGACCGGAATCCGTCCAGGCGCCGATGCCACCGCCGAGTTCGCCGACGAGGTGCTCGTGGCCGACGTCGAGGCATTGGCGAACAAGATCTGTCCGGTCCTGATCTGGGTCGAGGACGAACACGATTGCCCGGTCCGATTCGATCAGCCAGCCGAGCCAACTGGCGAACACCGGTCGCAGCACGTTCGACAACGACCCCGGAATGTGACCGGCTGAGAACGCCGCGACCGATCGAACGTCGACCACCGTGCCACCCTCGGCGAGATGTCGCTCTACGTCCTCTGGCAGGAGTCTCGTGAGCTGAGGGGTTGAGTCGTAGTGGGTGGGGCCTCGCCGGTTGAGTTCTGGTAGCCGTGCGAAGTAGGAGGGGAACGTGCCGAATCCGGCGACCAACCGTTCGACGAAGTCGTCCTCGTAGGCAATCGAGAACAGTGGGTTGGTGGCGCGTTCGCGGCCCAGCGTCGAGATGCGTTGCGACGCGCCGGGTGCTGAGCAGAACGAGCCCGCACCATGCGTCGGATACACGGCGAGCTCATCGGGCAGCTGATCGAACCGGCGCAATGCAGCGAACATCTCGTGCGCGAGCGGGACAGCGAGCTCGGGGCCATTCAAGTCGGTACGCCCGACAGTGCCGACCATCAGCGAACCGCCCGAGAACAACGCGACCGGAGCGTCGTCCTCGGCGAGAAGGTAGGCGTGGTGGTCGGGTGTGTGACCGGCAGCAGCCCAGGCGACGAGTTCGAGACCATCGGCGAGGACGACGTGTTCACCGTCGCTGACTGGCCGATGTGGAGACTCGAGATGCGATGCCGCCGGCGCAACGAACGTTGCGCCGGTCCGCGAGGCGAGAGCGGGGCTGCCCGTCACATAGTCGGCGTGGGAATGGGTGTCGAGTGTCCAGGCGAGTCGAAGGTTGAGTTGTTCGATCAGGGCTTCGTGTGCGATCGGGAACCGTGGCGGGTCGACGACAGCAGCGGTGCCGTTGCCGAGGTCGATGACGTACGAGGAATGACCGAGCCCTTCGTCGACGAAGTCGTAGATCCTCTGCACGGTTCTCCTCTTACGATTGGCGCTCAAATGATTGTTTGAACATATCCCTTGCCGGGCCGATATTCAAGTAGTAGTTTGAATATCGATGAGACGGAAAAGTACGAGATGAGTGATCGGGCCGCCAAGGACGCACTCTTCGACGCGTTCGCGGAGGTAGCCAAAGCGTTGGCGAGTGGGCGTCGTGCGGAGATCGTCGATGTCCTTGCCCAAGGCGAACGGTCTGTCGAGCAACTCGCTGACGAGATCGGACAGAGCGTTGCCAACACCTCTCACCATCTCCGAGCGATGGCCAGAGCGGGCGTGCTGCGCACCCGTCGCGAAGGCACCCGGATCGTCTACATGCTCGCGAGCGATCGCGTCGCCGACGTGTGGGCTGCGCTGCGCGACATCGCCACTGAACACGTTGCCGGGATCAACGAACTCGCCGATGCCTACGTCGGTGACCGCAGTGGTTTGGTGCCTGTGACCCGAGCCGAACTCGAAGCACGGCTGCAAGCCGGGGACACCGTGGTGCTCGACGTGCGGCCCTCAGCGGAATACAAAGCCGGCCACATCCCTGGTGCCACATCGGTTCCCGTCGGCACGCTGCGCCGACTTCGTTCGTTTTCCAAGGACATCGAGATCGTCGCCTATTGCCGCGGGCCGTACTGCGTGTACGCCGACGAGGCCGTGCGCCAGCTTCGTAAACGCGGATTCAATGCACGCCGTCTCGAGGACGGCTTCCCTGAATGGAAACGAGCCGGCCTGCCCGTCGCTGCCGGAACAGGAGGATGAGCATGTCTAACGAAACCCTCGTCGATGTCGAAATCCTTCGCACACAGGTACGCGACAAGTACCGCGACGTCGCCGAAAACCCGCACGGCGCCCACCACTTCCACACCGGCCGCCTGCTTGCCTCCCGCCTCTGGTATGACGAAGCGGTCGTCGACGGTCTTCCAGATCGAGCGGTCGAATCCTTCGCCGGAGTCGGCAACCCGTTCTCGCTGCGACCAATCGAACCAGGGGAGCGTGTCGTTGACGTCGGTTCAGGCGCCGGCTTTGACTCGTTCGTTGCCGCCACCCACGTTGGGCCGACCGGTCGTGTGATCGGGATCGACATGACCCCCGAGATGCTCGTTAAGTCGCGAGCGACCGCCGAGCAACTCCAGTTCGGTCATGTCGAGTTCCGCGAGGGCCTCGCCGAAGCCATGCCCGTCGATGACGAGTGGGCGGATGTAGTGATCTCCAACGGTGTGATCAATCTCTGCGCCGACAAGCAAGCCGTGTTCGCCGAGATCCATCGCGTGCTCCGTCCGGGCGGGGTGTTGCAGTTCGCTGACATCGCCAATGGCAGGCCGGTTCCGATCGAGGCGATGCGCGACGTCGACTTGTGGACCGGTTGAATTGCCGGTGGGCTGCCCCGTGCGGGCTGGCAACAGATGCTCGAAGACTCAGGGTTCGCGCAGGTGGTCATCGGACCTGCGGTCGACACCTTCGGAGGAGCAACCGGTGAACCGCAGGCGCGATCGTTCGACGTGTACGGCTACGCCTTCCTCGCCCACCGCGCATGAACGCGAGGAGCCGACTGCACACACATGGACTCGAGAAGGAGACGCCGACATGACTGAGATGGCACCGCCGCGGTTCGGGCTCGTTCTTGATTGCGCTGACCCAAACCAGCTCGCAGAGTTCTGGGCGCACGCGCTCGGCTACGTCAACGTCGGCTCAGCCGGCGCGTATGTCGCGCTGTATCCGCGCCAGGGCAACGGCCCGAAGCTGCTTCTCCAGCGCGTCGATGAACCCAAGCAATCCAAGAACCGGATGCATGTTGACATCGAGACCCCAGACACTCACGCTGAAGCCGCCCGACTCACTGCGCTCGGTGCCCGACCAGTCAGCGAGAACCCCTTCAGCGAGCACGGCAGCACATGGATCCTGATGACCGATCCTGAGGGCAACGAGTTCTGCATCTGCGACAACGGAGCCCAAGCCAACACTGCCGATGCCCGTGACTCGGAGTCGGTTCGACAGGCCTAGATTTCGTTCGTGGAAATCCCTCTCACCAATCGTCGAGATCGGGCTGGGACGGGGTCTGCGATACTGGCGCCATGGGGGAGTCGGCGCCGGCCTGAGAAGCCGTCTGGAACGGTGACTTTTCTGTCGACCGATATCGAGGGTTCGACGCGTCGGTGGGCGGCTGACCCTTCGGAGATGAGCGCTGAGTTGGCGGCGCATGACGATGTGTTGCGGTCGGCCGTGGAAGGTGGCGAAGGGTGGTTGTTCAAGCACACCGTGATGGGGTGTGTGCGGCCATATCGTTGCCGCGGAGCAGACGGATTTTCCGCACGGAATTGGGCTACCTGGGCGGGCGGGCATGGCGAGCCGCGAGTAGTGTGTACGCACGGTCCAGGCGATTGTCGAGCGCTACCGCGATAGGTGGGTCGCGATCCAAGACGATGGCGCAGTTGTGGCGGACGCCGATGATCTTGACGGTTTGTTTTCGTGTCTGCAGCGCGTGCCGGATGTCCGTGCGTCGATCATGCGTATTCCGGCGGCCGATGAGCCGTTGTTCGTCGGCCTTCGGTAGTGACAGAGGTCTGGTGGTCCTACGACCACCGTGACCTTGGTGAGCCAGCCCTTCCCGATGGGTCACGTGTGTGTCCTCCCGTTGTGCCGTTGATCGTCGCGCCGTTCAGCGAGGACTTGCTTGCTGTCGTTGATTCCGGTTCACCGGTCTCGG
>JANOEM010000425.1:0-2027 GCA_031413195.1 Actinomycetes bacterium | reverse complement strand
GGTGGAGAAAATCCTGGCGAAAACCAGAACCAGACCGCTGGTGCTCGCGGGCAAGCTGCTGATCAAGGAGCTGGGCGCGCTCACCGCGCGCGCGCGCCTGCCCTGCTGGCAACTGCGGTTGATGATGTACGGCGCGCCGCCTTCGAGCTTGACCACCCATTCACCGCCTTCCGCGTTGATCTGGTCGACTGCGCCGCGAAGGCTGGTCGGCGAACCGTCGTCGGCGCGGTTGGTGACGGTGATGACGCCGGCGGCAGCGTGTGCTGCTGGAGTGTCGGCGAGGGTGCCGGTCAGAGTGATGGCGCATGTCGCAACGGCGACGGCGAACTGCCCGATACGGCGGGCTCGGGGATGACGTAACGTCTTCACGGTTTCTCCTCTGGATTGATCTTCGATGTTGTCGCCCGGCTTGATTGCCGGCTTGCTGGGGGAGACGGGTGATGAAGACGGCCGATGTCGTGCAGGAGGTCTTCCTGCACGCCACGGAGCACCTCGGGCAGCCTCGCGACCGTACCCGATATCGACCGGTGGCTGGACGGGCCGAGCTGGCCCAGCACTGTCATTCTGATCGATCGCGAGAAGTTTCAAAAGGCCCTGGTTCGCGAGGCGGATTTGTGCGCATCCTTGTCGAATGCTTGGCAAGGATCACGGAAAGGATCAACCGCCCGAATTCGGCGATCTCGATGCTGATCACTTCGATGCAACCCGTCTCGATGCCGAGCTCGATTCGCTGGTGCGCCAGAGCAGCGGGTTCCTCCAACAGGTGCGGGTACACCGTCTCGGACGCCGTTTGGCCGACCAGGGCCCGATCGCGATCCGCCACACCCGAATGGGATTCAGCCGCGACCGACCGAGCATCATCCTCGACGACGACACCACGCTGAAGCTGAAGCTGTTCTGGCCGCTGGCGCGAACCCTGTCGTGCCTCGTCTCGATCCGGTGGGAGGACGACATCGGATGGGTCGTCGTCGGACGAAGCACCTCCGGCGAGCACGTGATGATGTACGCCTGGACTGCCTCGATCATCACGGCCGGACACAGCGGCAGCCCCGGACGCCGCACCGGCAACTGACGCGAGTTGCGCAACTGCCGATCGGCGCAGGTTGAATGCCTGTCGTGAAGCTCTCCCTCGGCATCGACACCGGCGGCACATACACCGACGCAGTGTTGTTCGACGAGGAACGAGGCGTGATCGCCAAGGCCAAGGCACTCACCACCCGTTACGACCTGTCGATCGGGATCGCCGAAGCTGTCGGCGCGGTGATCGCACGCGCATCCGTCTCGGCGTCGGACATCGCGCTGGTGTCGTTGTCCACGACCCTTGCAACAAACGCGTTGGTCGAAGGCCGTGGCGGTCGAGTCGCACTCGTCTTCGTCGGTTTCGATCATGCGGCCGAGCGTCGCGCCGGTCTGGCCGATGCACTGCGCGGCGATCCACTGTTACGGATCGGCGGAGGTCACAACTCCCAGGGTGATCCGGTTGTTCCGCTGGATCTCGAATCGTTGCGGCGCCAAGCACTCGAGGTAGCGGGGAGCATCACCGGCTTCGCGGTCACGAGCCAGTTTGCGACCCGGAACCCGGAACACGAGATCGCCGCCCGCGATCTGCTGCTGAGCATCACTGACGTCCCGGTCACCTGCGGTCATGAACTGTCGGCCAAGCTCGATGGCCCGCGACGCGCCTTGACCAGCGTCTTGAATGCCCGCTTGATCGGGTTGATCACCGGGCTGATCGGTGCTGCTCACCGGATCATGGACCGACATCGCATCGAGGCGCCGCTGATGGTCGTCCGCGGTGACGGCGCGCTGATGTCGGCCACGGTCGCAATGACCAGGCCGATCGAGACGATCCTCTCCGGGCCGGCCGCGAGCTTGGTCGGGGCCTCGTACCTCACCGGGCTCCGCGACGCGATCGTTTCCGACATCGGCGGCACCACCACCGATGTCGCGATCGTCGAGGCGGGCATGCCTCATCTCGACGACGACGGAGCCACGGTCGGAGGATTTCGGACCATGGTCGAAGCGGT
>JANOEM010000424.1:0-4027 GCA_031413195.1 Actinomycetes bacterium | reverse complement strand
TGTTGGCGTTGTTTCCGAACTGGCCGCTGAAGGTGGCGATGATCTTCGCTCCGTCCCTGCCCAGAAGGCCAGCGGGTGCGGTGTAGGAATGCAGGTCCGTCTCGGTGGTGTTCCCGGGGGTTGCGACGTTGGATATGAAGTCGGCACGTGTGTCCCTGCCGTTGATCGGGACGAACGTCAGGCTGGTGGTGCCGACGGTGAATGGCGCGTTGGTCTGCAGCACAAAGGCAGAGTCACCATTCACGTTCCCTTCGCTGACAAACACTGCGACGCCGGCAAGGATCTCCGCGTCCTCGTCAAACCATGCGACGCGGCGAAGGCGGTAGTTGACTGAAGCCTCTGACTGCTCGCATTCGTAGATGCCGTTGTGCGCGCCGTTGGACTGATGGTTAGGCACGCAGAGATCACCAGGATTGAGCGTCACTCCATCTATCACGCAAACACCAGGAGACGATGCGTTGATCACGCCGTTGGTGTAAGTCGGTGAATTGGTAAGCGCCACCGCAGTCATGGCGCGAACGGTGAGGCGCTGAAGCCCAAGACCCGGATCGACTTCGCTCGGAGACGCCATCGTCGTCCAGCCGAACTCACCGTTGTTGACGTTGTAGTCGAACAGCGATTCGATGCGGCCGAACCGCGTCGTCATATCGACGTGCTCGCCGCTTGGGTCTGAGAACCGGATTCCACCGGTGGTTACGTGTCCGGCATTGTCGCCGGCGAAGACCATCGCGCCATCGCCGCCCGTCGGGTAGTTGATGTATCCGATGTCTTGGAGAGGATCGGGCAGCTTGAACTCGATGACCTTGCCGTTTGTCTTGACGCGCCTGCGCGGCTTGTCGGCGAAGGCGAGCTGGATCGCCAGCGGTCCCGCTTGCATGATCTCGATCGTGGTTCCGATCGTCCATACGCCGGGTGAGCTGTTGAACGCGCCGCGTTCGACTTGGTACATGACTCGATCGACGAAGACTGCGTAAGGCACGGCCTCGACAAACTCACCGCTTATCGGGTTCCAAAAAACGTAGGGAGTGCCAAGCCCAGGGTCGACAGTTGGTGCGTTCTGGACCTCAAGCGAGATATACGGATCGGTGGCCGTCGACGTGCGCTCCACGATCACCAAAGCCACGCTCTCTTGCAGTGTCTCCTGATCGGTTGGCACCGCAGGTCGTTCGATATTGGTGATCTTTTCTGTGAAGTCGTTGCGCTCGATGAAGACATTCACGGCGTCGACCTGCGCACCGTCAGCAATGTCCGCCATAGACGCAACCGGGTTGCCAGCCGCAAGGCTCGGATTCGCATCCAGAGCCTTGCGCTGACGTCCCTTGACTCCGAGGACTCCGGGCATCGCTAGGTGAGCGTTGCGCCGCCGTCACCGTCGCCCGAAGCGTCGTCTGCTTCAAGCTTGGCAACCAGAGTCTTGACGGTGTCCGACTGCTCGACCTCAATCTCACGCTCTTCGCAGAGCGCGACGAGTTCGGCCTTCTTGAGCTTCGAGTAGCCGGACTCGTCGGCGCTGGTTGCGCCGCCGTCACCGACCGTTTCGAGCTCGTCGGCGTCGACCGCAGCACGGTACTGCGAGTCTTGCTTTCGCAGCCGATTGTCGAGCGGTGAGCCGATGCGGACGTGGTGCCCGTTGTAGTTGACGATCTTCGCCATGCTCATACCGCCTTCGGGATTCGGATCGCGCTGATGTTGCCCGCCATCGAGGCTTCGAAGTCGATGTCAATCGACCCGTCAGCCTTCTGGAATCGGGCAGTCTCAAGCACGAGGTACTTGACGCCGGTCGTTGCGGCCACGACAACCGCAAGGTCGCCGAGCCCTTCACGCACGGACGGCGGGTTGACGCCAGCCTTGACGGTCACGGTGCGGTCGGTGCCGTTGGTGTTGGTCACACGTAAAACCACGCGTCCACCGTCGCCGAAGTTGGCGATGTTCGCGCCGTTGGTCGGCGAGATTGCGGTTCCAGCCGGTGCTGCGACACCTGCATTCGCCGCGAGAGCTGTGACTGCTACTGCGTCACGAGGCATAATTGCCTCCCTTCTGCGCTGTTCCCAGCGCGTTCAGAGGATTACGGGCGGTTGCAGACCGCGACCGCGAGGTTTGACGGGCGGATGACCTTGGCTCCGTAGACGTGGAGCCCCTTGCAGCCATCGGCGAAGCGCGCCTCGAGGCGGTACTTCTCCGTCTTGAGCAGCTGCTCGGCCTTCGACCACGCCATCTTGTGGCCACCGATGATCTTGAACTTCGTCGTCGTGGTGACGTAAGGCACCTGGTTCGACTTGTAGATCGTGAAGCCGGCAGCCATGCCGATCTTGCCGTTGGCGAGCGTCGCGCGGTTCTCCAACGTTCCGAAGCCAGTGAAGCGCGTGTCGAGCTCCAACTGCTGGTGGAACCACGCCGGGACGACCACGAATCGGTCTTCCTCAGGCGTCTCGCTTTCATCAAGCAGCACGCCGAGGTCGGTTAGGTACTTGTACGCCTGCCCAGCCGTACCGAGGTCCGTCTTCGGCGACGCGTCGGTGCCGACGAAGTTGCCGGTGTCGATGTCGGTGTGGAGCGAAGCGATGAACGAGTCCATCGTCTTGCGCAGGTTGTGAGCGACGCGCTCTTCTGCCTCGGCCGACAAATCGGCGTCAGCCTGCAGAGAATCAAGGTCGTCCTCTTGGAAGTTGAAAAACTTCTCCTGGTCGATCTTGAGCTCGAGCGCGGCGTCCGACAGCGTTTCGGGCGCTGCCATGTTGGTGTTGCGGTCGTAGTCGCCGATCGTCACGTCGCCGATTGTGCGGATCTTGACGGTGTCTCCGCCGCCAGTGATCTCACCTTCGTACTTGTTGTTGATGATCTCTGGGTTTCCGTAGACCAGGCTGGTCTGCAGAGCCGAGAGCACACCCGCGGCGAAGACCTTCGGAATGAAGTTGTCGATCACGGTTTACCTCTCTTGCTTGGGATTGTCAGGACCCCGCAAGCACCGCTTTCAGTTCGTCCGGTCGCTCCGCTCGGAGCTTCTGGATTTCCTGCACTGACAAGTGTTCGACGTACTCGCGAGTGAGCTTCGGCGGTCCGGCCGGTGCTGGGCCTCCCGGTCCACCCGAAGGCGTGGGAGACGGCGTTGGCAAGACAGTCGGAGCCTCGGAGCGCGTCAGATGCGGTCGTTCCGTCGCCAGCTTCTGAAGGGCTTCGGTGACCACGTCTTCGTTTGTCAGATCGGTGCTATCGGGAAGCAGCGCCAGCGCTTCGTCGGGATTGATGAAGCGGGAATGCGTCGTCTCGCCCGTCTTCTCGTCCTTGACGGGGTTGAACTGCGCTTTGCCGGCGATGCGTTCGACCATGCGCTCGGCCTTGACTCGGGCAAGTTCTGCCTGCGTCTGACCGTGCGCGGTCTTCTCTTCGGTGGCGACCTTCTCCCACTCGCCCTTCTGCTCGGCCTCCCGGCGGTCACGCTCTGCTAACTCGGCCTTGGCCTCATCTGCTTCGCGCTTGGCTTCGTCGCGTTCGCGGCGAATCTTTGCCATCGGGTCGGGCTGTTTGGGCTCCGGCGGTTGCGGCGCTGGCGGCGGCGTTGGAGCCGGAGCCGGTGCTGGGTTGGCCGGGTCGTTCGACGGCGGTGTCGCCGACGGGTCTGTCGTGGTCATAGGTCGTTCTCGTTTCTCCCGCGCGATTGGATGCCTCGGTGCGACCGAGGGCCGATGCGGGCTCGGCGGTGCCTGGCAATCCCGGCCAGGTACGGGCTTTTCGGGCGAAGCCCGGAAGATGGGTTAGGCGTGCGGGTCGTCGACGATGTCGTCGTCGTCGTTCGGCAACTCAGCGGGCGGCGCGGCGATGTCCTGTCGGATCAGCGCGAGTTCGGCGTCGATTTGCTCGTCGGTCCAGTCCGGGTGCTGATCGCAGATGGCTTGCCGGCGAGACTTGATCTCAGACGTCACGGCTACGGCCGTCCGGTTGACGAGTTCCGTCTCGTCTGCTGGCAGCGCGTCAGCGCGCTCAACGCTCGGAACGTCGACGCCCTTGTACGGCTTACCGAAGCCGCCGG
>JANOEM010000423.1:0-2041 GCA_031413195.1 Actinomycetes bacterium | reverse complement strand
GCTACCAACGCGCGCTCGGCGGCCTCTACCAGTCGGTCCTTCGTGCCGAGCTGACATCCCGGTACGGGGTCGCGTTCGGTGAGATCGTCAAGGGCCAAGCCGAGATCGCCGGCGTCCCCGACGACCTGTTGGCCCTGTTCTCCAAGCGGACGGCGCAGGTCGAGGACGCGCTCGCGGTGAAGTTGGCCGAGTTCTACGAGCGAGAGGGCCGCGACCCGACGATGTGGGAGAAGGCTGCGCTCACCCGCGAAGCCGCCGCGGACACACGCATCCACAAATCGTCTCGGCCGGTGGACGAGCTACGCCCGGGCTGGTTGGAGGACGCCGCCGACATCGGCATCACCAACGAGAGCCTGCTCCTTGGTGTCCACCAAGCCGGTCGCTCACAGGATCCGGTTGCCGATGTCACTGTCAGCGACCTCGTGATCCGCGCCTTTTGCGATCTGCAACGGCCGATCGCCGGTGTCGACGGTCAACAATGGGCGCAGGCCGTCGAGCGGGCCGCTGACCGGTTCATCGACGGCTGTGTCGATCTCGATCCGGCACGGGGGTCAGCGTGTCCCGTCTTGGTGCTCGAAGTGTCACCGGTCTGGATTTCTCCCCTTCGGCGCTGATCGCGGCACGAGCGTTGGCTATGCAAGTCGGCGCGGCCGTCGAGTTCGTGGAATCTGATCTGTACGACGCCATCGACGCGTTGGGCCCTGCGCGCTTCGATGTCGTCTACACCGGTGTTGGCGCGATCTGCTGGCTGCCGGACATCGCCCGCTGGGCCCACGTAGTAGCCGAGCTCTTACGTCCCGGTGGTCGCTTGTTCATGCGCGAAGGCCACCCGATGTTGTGGACGATGAGCGACCCGCGGCCCGACGGCGTGCTGGTGGTCGAGTTCCCTTACTTCGAGACTGATGGGGTCGAGTTCAGCGAGCCGGTCACCTACGGCGGCGAGGGAACGCTCGCCGCGCCGGACATCATCCACTTCAATCGCGGTCTTTCTGAGATCTTCAATGCGGTGTGGGCTGCCGGTCTCACCATCACCGCGTTCGACGAGCACCGCGAGGTGTCATGGAACCCGTTGGGTGACCTCATGAAGGCCAGCGACACCCACGAAGGCGAGTTCG
Source organism: Actinomycetes bacterium (assembly GCA_031413195.1). Classification (GTDB taxonomy): domain Bacteria; phylum Actinomycetota; class Acidimicrobiia; order Acidimicrobiales; family Ilumatobacteraceae; genus WLMZ01. The sequence continues at coordinate 926 of JANOEM010000423.1, read as the reverse complement.
TGCTCGCTCACAGTCCCGACCGCCTCCCCCTCAGCTACACGCTCCAAGCCATCAAGCCGCGCCAGCTCGTGGTTCGCCCGATGCGAGGCAGAACACTCACTGACTGACACTGAGAACACCCATACCGTCTCGCGTATCGCGCACCACAGCATATGCGCCGTTCCGCCGCGCTCGCGATTGCAAGCAAGACGTGGCGTCGGAAGATTGTCCGAACGGACAGATCGACGGTTCCAGAGTTAGCCAGCTTTGCGACTGACCGCGCCACGACGAGGCGCACTTTGCCCGAAGTGGTCGCCGTTGTCCAGAACACCTAGCGGCAGATAGGTCGCGTCGGCTACACGGCGACCTTCGAGTACTTCCTTTGCGCTGCCTGCTTGGAGACTCCCAACATTGCACCGATCTCGGACCATGACCGGTCGGCGCGACGAGCCGAACGAATGGCTTCGACCAACGCCGCATCGACTTCTCCACGGCGCTCGGCCAGTTCGGCGATCGCCCGTAGCGACTGAGTGTCAGCGACCACCAGGTCTTCCGGTTCGACCGCGTCGGCCCACGTTTCGAGAGCCTTCGTCCGTAGGGCTCGAGTTGTGCTCATTTCGTCCACCACCCCTTCAGGAACTTGGCTCTCGCCGGCATTGCGTGGATGACGGCCACGCCCTCGTCGTCTTCGACCACACCAACCTCTAACGGCTCTCCGGCGATCGAAGGTTCGATGAATATCGTGACCGCCGCGTCGTCGGTGACGAACGCTTGCCAGTGATGTCGAACTGCGTGGAACATGTCGTCGTCGTTGACGCCGTGCTTTCGGGCTGAAGGCTCGACGTCCACGACGGCAGGCTACCCACAGCTGCCGAGATCGTCAACATCTGTTGACGGAATGTCACCGGAGGTGGCGCAAGCTCTGTGGGGAGCGAGTCACCAGGTAG
>JANOEM010000422.1:0-1714 GCA_031413195.1 Actinomycetes bacterium | reverse complement strand
GCCGTCAGTCTGCCGACGAGATGGCGCGACAGGTTCTGATCGAAGAGCAGCCTCACGCCGGAGCGGCGAGCCGATGCTCCCGGAGCGCGGCAAACTCGAGCGCGGCCCGAACGTGGTCAGCAGTGATCTCGGGGAAGTCGGCCACGATCTCGTCACTGCTCATGCCAGAGGCCAAGTACTCGAGCACGTCGTGCACCGTGATCCGCGTCCCAACGAAGCACGGCTTCCCGCCGCGCACGTCCGCACGCACATCGATCAGCGACATCAGATCCACGAGGTCGATTGTAGTTCCGAAGACGGGTTGGGTGCGCGGGTCAGCTGCCGATTGCGGATTCCGCTATCTGCGCGTCACGATGTCGGGCCCGGCGGTGCTTACATTGGTTGTGACCTCCGACGAGTTCGCCAGGAAGGCCACCTAGCGCGGAATTGGACGCGTTATCTCAAGGGGTGTCTGCGAGTGTTGATCACCGTCATTGACGAGTGCACTGGATCGCGGGCGCTGGATGACGTGCGTGGTGGTGGATGCTGAACGGGGCAAGAGCGGGAGTCTCTGAGTGGTCTTCTGGCGTGTTCACAGCGGGTGATCGCGTTTCGTGAGGCAGGGCCTCACCGAGTGCCCGCGCTGAGGTTCGGCGGTTCTATTCGATCGAGCAGCACGGGCTGCGCCAAAACGAGTGTGCCGCGGCGTTGACCCGTAGCTTGCGGCCAGTCAGTCTTCGACGAGTCGGAGAACGATCTGAATCGAGTCGTCGCGAAGGCTGTACGTTCCGGTGCGATCCACCAGTTCACCCGCTGTGCCCCGCCAGGTGCCTGTCTCCTCGAAGCACAAGTTCTCATAGTCATAAAGGTCAAACACGCGGACGCCCGTCTGCGGGTCCAGCGTCAGGCGGTTGCCGTCATCGATCTCCAACTCGAAGGAACCCTCGCCTGGTGCCAGCTCGCGGTCGAACTCGTAGAAGAGATGCCCTACCCGTTGCTGGCCGTCGCATACAACGCTGCCAAATTGGGTGATGCCGACGTTCCAGCGCATGTTCCAGTCGATGCCGTCGATTACGTCTATGAAGAAGTTGGGATGGACCAGGCTGACTGCAATTCGGCCATCCTGAGCTGTCCACGTACGCTCGTGGAAGTCCGCCGCCGGGCCTCGAAGCTCGCGGTCTCGCAGTGTGAGTTCGAACTTGTTGGCAGTTCCACACGACCCGAGCGCACTCAGGGCGGCCGAGGCGACACCGACCAGCAAGCGGTTGTGCCGATTGCGGCGCGTCCGGATCGGCGGCATCACGGACACGACTCAGATGGTTCGAGTGATACGAGGTCCTGAGCACCCTCGACGGCCGACGGGTCGTCCGTGACGAGGCTGCAAGCCAGTTGCGCCCAGTCGCTGGTCCAGACATTGAACCATGTCGTTTCGGTGGCCCCACTGACGAGTAGATAGTGGCCATCGGTGCTGAAGCGGATCGGCACGGGTGACGATACGTTTCGAATTTGCACGGCTGCGCCAATCGGCGCGACGAGGTCAGCATTCCAGAGTTGAATCGATCCGTTTCCGGCGGTGGTTGCCAACAGTCGACCAGAGCTGTCGATAGCGAGTCTCTTGACATCGGTTCCAACCGCGAAGCGCTCCATCGTCCGCAACGATCGGGCATCGATGACTTGCGCTCCATCATGACCTACAACCGCAACTCGATCGTCCGATACGAACTGCGCGTCGAAT
>JANOEM010000421.1:0-1902 GCA_031413195.1 Actinomycetes bacterium | reverse complement strand
GCCGTCGGCAACCATGTCGAAGGTTGCCCCGATCTGGTGCCTGGGATACTCGTCGAACCGGGTGAGCCTTCTCATCCAGCGCAACGTAGTGCGTCCAAACCCCATCCATGATCCAGCATTTACAAGGTGAACTGAGTCTCTACCTTGTAGGGTTCGGATCATGAGTTCCGCAGGAGATCTCCGAGTGTCCTCCCGAGGCCAGATGAGCCTGCCTTCCTCGACCCGGCACCGGTGGGGTCTCGAAGATGGCGGAGATGTCGGGTACCTCGATCTCGGCGACGCAATCGTCATCGTGCCCGGCGGCGCCAAAGCACTTCGACTGAGGCTGCTCGAAGCGGTCTCCGCCGAGCACTGGGAGATGGCCCGCGCTGGGTTCGGCGACCCGGAGCTGACGGATCAGTGAGCAACGCGCTGATCGACGATCAGCTGCTCGGCCAAGTCCTTCGAGGTCGAACACCGCGGGTCCTCGCCTCGAAGGAGTTGTACACAACCGGCTACTGGTATGTCCGCCTGTGCCAAGCGGTTCTCAGTGCCAACGAGCGCACGGGAGTGTTGTCGCGACCGTTCTCCGAACTACCGCAACAGCTGCGGCAGAGGGCCATGATCGCCGTGTTGGAGTTGCCGGTCGACATCGGCTTGATCAGTCTGCGCGACCTCGCCCCGATCATCGCCCAACTCCGCACGCGTCACCAGCTGAACATCTCGGGCATCGAAGCTGTTGCGGCCGCCAGTCGGCTCGGAGCACAGGTGTTCCTCAGCGCATCGTCTCCGCAACTCGAGGACGCATTGCGGGCGGAGCGCATCAGCGTGAGGACGATTCGCCCCAAGTAGGTGAGAATTGACCAACCGATTGGGGAGGTGCGATGGATCAGAGCTTGACAGCCCGGCTCCGCGAGGAAATGCGTCGCGAGTTCGCGCGCACCCAGCCGCCCGAGGGGTTCCCGGCTTTCCACGACATTCCGATAGGGCGCTACGTCGGGGACGAGTTCTGGCAACTCGAACAGCAGCACCTCTGGCCGAGGTCGTGGGTCCTCGCGGGTCGGGCCGAGGACATCCCTTACGCCGGCGACTACTTCGTGTTCGACGACCTCCGCGATCCGATGATCGTCATCAGGGGCAAGGATCTGCAGGTTCGCTGCTTCTACAACACCTGCCAACACCGCGGTGCACCGGTAGTCCGTGAACCATCGGGCTCAGCCGCCACCCTGCGCTGCCAGTACCACTCGTGGACGTACGACATCTCTTCCGGGGCGCTGATCAACGTGCCCGACGAGCGTGACTTCGTGGCGCTCGACAAGGCCGAGCGCTGTCTCCCACAGTTGCGCTGCGAGACCTGGGACAACTGGATCTTCGTCAATCAGGACACCGACGCGGTGCCTCTGTTGGAGTGGTTGGCGCCGATCCCGGATCAGCTCGCCGAACTGCAAGGACCGTCGCTGCGAACCGTCGCGAGCCGCAGCCAAATCGACTCGTGCAACTGGAAGGTCGCCGTCGAAGCGTTCCTGGAGGTGTACCACTTCCGCCACATCCATAGCCGCAACGGCGCGACGCAACTCGACAACCGCGGCGCGACGATGGGCCTGCTGCCGAACGGCGCGTCACGGATGATCACCCCGTTCAGCGCAACGGCCTGCTCATCGATCGGGATGCGCGGATGGGACGACTGGAAGCACCTCACGTCGCCCGGCTTCACCGACATCACAACGGTCAGCGACATCGTTCGCAGTACGAGTTCGGCGTACTCGATCTTCCCCAATCTGATCACGCCGATCGCCGCATACGGCTTCCCGTTCATCACCTTCTGGCCGATCGATCCGGGCACGACCCGTGTCACGTGGACGCACTATGCGCCGATCGACTTCGATCCGGCGGACGAACTACCGGATGTGTGGCAGCGACGGA
>JANOEM010000420.1:0-18833 GCA_031413195.1 Actinomycetes bacterium | reverse complement strand
GAACATCGAACCCTTCGGCTTGGGGATGTCCCACCCGATTCGGCCTAGCCCGTCGATCAGGGCGTCGCGGCGACTCTGATAGATCGCACACACCTCTTCGGGGAAGTCAGGGGCCTCGTTCATGGTCACCGTCGCAGCGATCTGAACCGGCTGGAACATGCCGTAGTCGAGGTAGCTCTTCAACTTGACGAGAGCCTGGACAACTTCGGCGTTGCCGACGAGAAAAGCGCTGCGCCAGCCCGCCATCGAAAAGCTCTTGGTCATGCTGTACAGCTCGACAGCGCATTCCTTGGCACCCTCTGCTTGCAGGATCGACGGCGGTTTGTAGCCGTCGAATCCGATGTCGGCGTAGGCGAAATCGTGCACGACGATCATCTCTCGTTCACGACAGAAGTCGACAACTCTCTGCATGAAGTCGAGATCGACAACGGCGCCGGTGGGGTTGTGCGGGAACGAGATCACGAGGACGCGTGGTTTCGGCCAACCGACGTCGTAGGCGGTTGTGAGGCTGTCGAAGAAATCACCCGTGAAGTCACCCTGCACCCGCGGGTCGGCAAGGTGACGCATCGGGACCTGGCGGAGATCAGCGCCGGCGAACAACGGACCATAGATGTGGATCGGGTAACTCGGGCTGGGAACGATGGCAGCATCGCCACGGTCGAGCAACACCCACATCAGATGGCTGAAACCCTCCTTGGAGCCGATCGTGTTGGTGATCTCGAGTTCGGAGTCAAGATGTACGCCCCACTTGCGCTCATAGAGCGCAGCGACGGCCTCGCGCAGCTTGGGCAGACCCCTGCTGAGTGAGTAGCGATGATTCTTGGGGTTCTGTGCGGCCTCGCACAGTTTGTCGACCGCGATCTGCGGCGACGGAATATCAGGATTGCCGAAGCCGAGATCAATCACGTCTGCCCCTGCGCGACGTGCCTCGATCTTCAATCCGTTGATGATCGAGAAGACGTACGGGGGGAGGTTGGTGATGCGACGGAATTCCATAGAGATGATCAGGCTAGTTGGTGCGGTCGTCCCGATCGCAGACAGTTCCGAGACAGCGAAGGGCGGACCTCGCGGGTGCAGTGCCGGTCTCGATCCTGTGACACGATGGCTACATGGCTGATCCACTTGCAGAGGGCTGCATCCACGTCGTCATCGAAATTCCTCGCGGAAGCCGGAACAAGTACGAGATCGACCCCGATACCGGTCGCGTGTACCTGGACAGGCGTCTCTTCACCGCGACGACGTATCCCGCCGACTACGGCTTCATCCCCAACACCCTCGGGGGCGATGGCGATCCGCTGGACGCATTGGTCTTGCTCGAAGATCCCGTGTATCCGGGCGTGTGGGTGCAGGCCCGGCCCGTCGGGGTGCTCTACATGCACGACGAAGCCGGCGAGGACGCCAAGATCATCTGCGTCCCACCACGCGAGCCACGGTGGACGGGTGTCGAGGACATCGAAGACCTGACGCCGCAACTCGTCGAGGAGATCCAGCACTTCTTCGAGGTCTACAAGGCCCTCGAACCCGGCAAGACATCGTCCACCGCCGGGTTGGCAGGGCGATCCGCCGCGCTGCAGGAGATCAAGGAGGCGCAGGCGAATTACCACGGCCCGCAGCGGTCATGATCGTGGTCGCCGGCGAGGCCCTGATCGATCTTTTGATAGGACTCGACGGTTCAGTGTCGGCAGAGCTCGGCGGAGGCCCGTTCAACGTCGCCCGAACAATCGGCCGGCTCGGAGTCGATGTTGCGCTTCTCGCGTCGATCTCCGATGACCGATTCGGGTCCATGCTCTTGGACCAGTTGACAACGGATGGCGTGGGGACATCCTTGATCACCCGCACCGATGCACCGACGACTCTGGCGGCCGCCGAGCTGGATCACACCGGCGCTGCTTCGTACCGTTTCTACTTCGCAGGCACGTCTGCACCTTCGGTCGAATTCGTCCCCGACTTCGCTCGTGACGCCCGCGCCGTGCATGTCGGCACACTCGGGCTCGTTCTCGAACCAATGGCCACAACGATCGAGCGTTTCGTCAACTCCCTTGCGGGCGACGTGCTCGTGATGTTGGACCCCAACTGCCGAGCCAAGGCCATCGGCGACCGACTGCAGTACGTGGACCGAATTACGCGGATCTCCTCCCGGGCGCACGTCATCAAGATCAGCACAGAAGATTCCGAGTACCTCGCACCCGAGTTGAGCCCGGCGGCCCTCGCGGAACAGATGATTGCGGCCGGCGTCCGGGCAGTCCTGATCACCGCCGGAGGCACCGACACCGTCGTTGTCACCCGAAACGGGAACCGTTCCGTCGCGATCCCGGCGGTGAGCGTCGCCGACACCGTCGGCGCCGGTGATTCGTTCTGCGGCGGATTCCTCACCGCCTGGCTGCAGTCGGGAAACAGTATCGATGATCTCTGCGATCCAGATCTCGTTGCGTCGGCAACGGCTTGCGCCAACGAGGTCGCTGCGTCCACCTGCACCCGAGTCGGCGCAGATCCCCCATCGCGCAGCCAACTCAGGGCCGGCTGGGGCGCGCGATGAAGGTCCTCTTTGCGACCGCCGAGTTCGCTCCGCTGGCCCGTGTCGGAGGATTGGCTGCCGCTTCGGCCGGCTACGTCGCCGAGTTGCTCCGGCGGGGGGTGGATGTCCAGGTCGTACTCCCCGACTACGGCGCGACGCCGCTGACGGGCGAGACCACACGAGTTCTCGACGTACCCAACTGGGTTGGTCCGGCAACAGCGCGGACAGGCATCGCAGAAGGCGACGGCGGCTCCGCGATCCCGGTCACATTGATCGACGCACCAGGGATTCGCCGATCGCATCCGTACCTTCGTCCGGATGGGGTCGGCTGGCCGGACAACGATCGTCGCTTCTTCTCGTTCTCGGCAGCCATCGCAGCTCTGGTCGATCTGGATCGTCCCGATATCTTGCACCTCAACGACTGGCACACGGCGACCACACTTGCCCATCTCGCCGAACCGCCTCCGACGGTGCTCACGATCCACACCCTCGGCTATCAGGGTCAGGCGGATCCCGGTTGGGTGATCGCATTCGGACACCGCCAGCACGAGTACCTGTTCGGCGGGGCGTGCAACCCCTTGGTCGGAGCCATACGAGCGGCGGACCTGGTGATCTCGGTCAGCCCGAACTACGTCAGCGAGATCACCACTGATGAGGGAGGCTTCGGTGTCGCCCAGGTCTTGCGTGCGAAGGGTGACCGTCTCGTCGGCATCCTCAACGGGATCGACACCCACGCCTGGAATCCCGCCGACGATCCGAACCTCGATCACTCCTTCGATCGCAGCAACTTGTCTGCCAAGGCGACCCTGCGCTCCGAGCTCCTCGTCCAGGTGGGACTCGACGACGGTGGCGGTCCAGTGATGGTCGTGGTCACTCGTCTCGCCCACCAGAAAGGCGTCGATCTGATCCTGCCCCTCGTGCCGTTCCTCGATGGCGTGAAAGCGCGCCTGATCGTGTTGGGCAGCGGCGAGGAACAGCTTGTCTCGGCGCTGGCGGCCAGTGCCCATGATCACCCTCGGGTCCTGGCGTTCATCGACGGGTACGACGAGCGCCTGGCCCACCGGATGTTCGCCGGCGGCGATGTTCTGATCATGCCGAGCCGGTTCGAGCCGTGCGGCCTGGCTCAGATGCAGGCTTTGCGGTACGGCACACTACCCCTGGTCACCGACGTCGGCGGCCTGCATGACACGGTGGTCGACATCGACAGATCACCGAGCCGCGGGACCGGCGTCGTGATCGGCGAGCCCACCGCGATCGCACTCCTCGACGGCATGCATCGAATCGCCCGCGCCTTCGGTCAACCGCGGCGGCGCGCCGCGATGCGTGGACGCGGGATGGGGATCGACTGGTCCTGGGAGAAGCCTGCCGCCCAGCATCTGGAGTGGTATCAGCGGCTGATGTCGCCTTCTGGAGCCGACCTTGCGGTCTAGTGTGGCGCTTGTATGTCTGAACCTCGCATCCTCGTCATCGTCCTGGCTGGTGGAGAAGGCCGGCGCCTGATCCCGCTGACGGCGGACCGAGCCAAACCGGCCGTCCCGTTCGGCGGCAACTATCGGATCATCGATTTCGTGCTGTCCAACTTTGCCAATTCGGGTTATCTCAAGATCGTCGTGCTCACCCAGTACAAGAGCCACAGCCTCGACCGTCACATCAGCCAGACGTGGCGATTCTCGACGCTGCTCGGCAACTACGTGACGCCGGTACCTGCCCAGATGCGACGCGGTCCGCAGTGGTTCAGCGGCTCGGCGGATGCCATCTATCAGAACCTCAACCTGATCAGCGACGAGCGCCCTGACATCGTGTGCGTGTTCGGTGCCGATCACATCTACCACATGGACACTCGCCAAATGGTCGAGCACCACCGCGCTGTCGGCGCTGGAGTCACGGTCGCGGCGATTCCCGTTCCGGTTCACGAAGCCAATCAGTTCGGCATCATCGAGGCGTCACCGACGGGCAAGATCATCGAGTTCCACGAGAAGCCGGCAAACCCGCCGACGATGCCGGGCGATCCGACCCGGGCGCTGGCCTCGATGGGCAACTATGTCTTCGACACCCAAGCCTTGATCGACATCGTCAGCCCAACCGGAAACGACGACATCGCCACCGATCTCGGCGGCGACGTAATCCCAGCGATGACCAAACAGGGTGTCGCCCACATGTACGACTTCTCGACCAACACCATCCCCGGCCAGGCCGACCACGAGCGCGGGTACTGGCGCGACGTCGGCAGCCTCGATGCCTATTACGAGGCCAGCATGGACCTCCTCCGGCCGGTTCCACCGTTCAGCCTCTACAACGGTCAGTGGCCCGTGTACAGCCTGCAATTGCCTCTCCCTCCGGCCAAGCTCGACCACGGACCGGGCGGCGAGCCCGCCAGGGTCGGCAACAGCTTGCTCTCTGCGGGCTCGATCGTCTCCGGCGGTTCCGTCAACCGGTCGATCCTGTTCCCGCAGACGTATGTCGACGCGTCAGCCGAAGTCACCGATTCGATCCTGTTCCCCGGGGTCCGCATCGGGCCCGGCGCTCGGGTCCATCGATGCGTCATCGACAAGAACGTCGTCGTTCCGGCTGGCCGTCACATCGGGCATGATTTCGACGGCGACAGCGCCGAGTTCACGATGAGTGAACGTGGTGTGGTGGTCGTCGAAAAGGACCGCATCCTGTAGGACCGGTGATGGGTGGTCGGTGGTCGGTGGTGAGTGGTCAGTGGTGAGTGCTCGGCAGCAGTGCAGCCCCGATTGCGCCCGCCCTCTCACCCAGTTCGGCAAAGACGAGGATCGGCTGCGGGCGATTCTCGGGACTATAGAGAAGCGACAGGAATTCACGCCGAATCGGCCCGAGGAACATGTCCGGCGCCGCGGCCAGTCCGCCGCCCAAGACGATGCAGGCCGGATCGAGCAGATTCGTGAGGTTGACCAGTCCGAGCGCAACCCAGTGGGCGAACGTATCGATCACGACGAAACTTTCGCGGTCTCCCTCGCGGGCCGCGGCGACGACGTCTTCGCCCTTTCTCCCACCGGCGAGCATTTGCAGCCCTCTGCCGGACGCAAATCGCTCCCAGCAGCCGCGGCGACCGCAGACGCAGAACGGACCATCCGGCTGGACGACCATGTGCCCGATCTCGCCGGCAAACCCGTTCGCACCGCGTTGCAACCGACCACCCATCACCAATCCTCCGCCGATTCCGGTGCCCAGCGTGACGAGGACGACGTCGGAGAATCCCTTGGCAGCTCCAAGCTGCCATTCGGCGAGGATCGCACAGGTCGCGTCGTTGTCGACAGCCACTGGATGACCGAGCAACACTTCGAGCATCGGACCGACCGGCACTTCCGTGGCGCCGATCAAGTTGGGTGCAGCGCGCAACACACCGTCACGTGTGACAAGGCCGGGAACACCGACACCCAAAGAGTCGTACGGGGCCAGCTCGCGGGCAAAATCGGCGAGCTCGCGAACCACGTTGTCACCGCCCTGCGGGGTCGGCCGACGCTTTTCGATGGTGACCTCGCCGGCGTCGTCGAGCACGACACCAAGAAACTTGGTGCCGCCGACATCGATGCCCGCCTGGCGGGTCACGACTCGGAGCGCACCTTGAGCTCGCGCACCGTGTTGAGGATTCTCTGCTCGGCCCGCCGCTTGACGAATCCGGGCAGGGGAACGACGAGATCGATCGCGAGGTCGTACCGCACCTCGACACCACCGGAGGAGTTCTCACTGAAGTGATACGCACCGTCGATGCTGCGCATGATGTCGCCGCGCAGCATGTTCCATCCGAGAACCTGCGGTGCTTCCGAGTAGTCGTACGACAAGATGTAGTGCGTACTTCGCCCCAATGCGGATGCTCGGTACTCGACTTCGATGGCTCGACCGAGATCGTCACGCAATCGGACGGTCGCCTCCTTGACGTCCTTGGCCCACTCCGGGTACCGCTCGAAGTCCGAGGCGATCGCGTAGACCCGGTCCATCGGCGCAGAGATAGTGATGGTCTGGAAAGCTGTCTCAGCCATGGTGTGAAGTCTGCTCCATTTGATCGGGTGAAGTAGGGACACTCGGCACAACTCGAGGCGAGAAGCTGCCGAATTTCGAACACCAGAGCCCGTTGAGACCGAGACCGAACATCGGGACAAGAATTCCGAAGGCCAGGGTCGAGCCGGCGCGCCCGTCGGTGGAGTTGCGAGCGATCGCAGTCGACAGCCCGACGATGACCTGGACCAACAGGGCCAGGTTCATCGGCCGGCGAACGGACGCAGGTGTGCTCCCGCCGGCGAGGAAGTACAACTGGGCAACTGCGATGTTTTCGGTTCGGGAGCGCTGCACCGCAGTCCAGTAGCTCCACAGAAAGGCGACCACGCCGATCGAGAACAGGACCAACGCAACCACGACTCCGGCAGCCCGCAGCGGACCGGTAAAAAACACCGCCGACAGCACCGCCGAGGCCACGAAGACACCGGTGCCGATCAGATCGAGTCGCACAATCCCCGGACCCGTCGCGCCCGGCTTGTCGTCGGATCGGTCGCTCGACGACGTTGGCGCAGCTTGCATATCGCCCATCATGCCAGTGCACCCAGTGATTTCCCCAGCCGCTCTGCGAGCACGTCGTAGGAGAACTGCTCGACGGCTCGTTGACGCGCGGCTCGTCCCATCGCAAGTCGCCGCTTCGGATCGTCGAGAAGCTCGACGAATGCCTTCGCGACCTCGCGATGGTCTTCGGGTCGGCGCACGACGATGCCGGTTTCACCGTCCGCAACGGCTTCTGCCGCGCCACCGGAGTCACCGGCGATCTGGGGCACCCCACATGCTGCGGCCTCGACGAAAACGATGCCGAAACCTTCCTGCTCGAGTCCACCCCATCGATTGCGACACAGCATTGCGTACAGGTCGGCGGCACCGTAGAGCCGTGGAAGATCGTCGTTGTCGACCCGACCGAGAAACACGACGGGCGCCTCGAGTTCGGCGGCGAGACGCTGCAGTCTTTCGAGGTCGCGGCCACCGCCTGCGATAGCCAGCACGAGATTGGGGCGAGAACGCCTGAGCGATGCGACGGCGCGGATCGCCGTGTCGAAACCCTTGCGCGGAACGAGCCGGCTGATCGAGACGATCAGCTCGGCGTTGTGGGCAATGCCGAAGTGTGATCTGGTGGCGAGACGTTCCGCCGCAGACAGCGGCCGGAAGCGGACAGTGTCCACCCCGGGGGCCACGATGGTGATCGGCAACTCGCGGCCGGCCGCGCGCTCAGCCTCCGCTGCGGGGTATCCGCCGCACGCCACGACGTGTCGTGCCCCGCGCAGCACATGACCGAGCAGTTGCTTGCCGCCCGGCAGACGCCCCGGCACGGTCACTTCGGCGCCGTGCACGACGATGTCGTAGGGAAGATCGAGTGATGGACCGATCAGGCCGATCGGCAGGGCCGGATCCAGCACGACGAGGTCGGCGCCGATTTCACGCGCCATGTTGTTCACGTGCCGCACGATCAGCGGCTGCGGCAGGAGCACCGGCTCGCGCACACGGTCGATTCGGAAGTTCTGGTCCGCGTCGAACTCGGCTGCACCCCGATACGGAGTGGTGAGCACCGCGAACGACTCTGGCGGTAGACGTCGCCACCACTCCCACAGCAGTGATTGGATGCCGCCAATCTTGGGCGGGAAATCGTTGGTGACGAGCAAGTGCTTCATGAACGCACAGCCAGGAGTTCGATGCGCACCGTCGGATCCGGATCGTGGAGCGGGAGCATGTGATCAAGTCCGAGTTCTGCAGCGGCCCACACCGCGTGCGCACGCAGGATCGGCTCGGCGTGGCACAGGTAGTCTCGCAGCACCATGCTCACACGCTCGTCTCCGGCGAACTCGGTGGCGTTGCCAAGCGCGATCAGAGCGTTGCGGCGCAGCCACATCGGGTTTCGATCAGCGAGGTACCAACGACCGTAGTGCTCGAGGATCCAGTCGTCGTCGGCTCGCAGCAACTCGATCAACTGCACCCACGCCTGTGCGTGGTCGTTTGAGTTGGGGATGCCTCGCCGTTCGAAACGAACCGTCGGCGGGCACACGGTCTGACAATCGTCGCATCCGTAGATTCGATCACCGAGCGCCACCCGGAACTCCCTCGGGAAGACTCCCGGTCGCTGAAGGAGCCACGCAAGGCAGCGGCCCGCGTGGACTACGCCCGGAGCGACGATTGCTTCGGTCGGGCAGTGATCGATGCAGCGCTGACACGAACCACAACCATCTTCGATCGGCCCTGCCGCCACCGGCAACGGCGCAGTGGTGATGACGGAGCCGAGGACGAAGTAGCTGCCTGCCCCGGGGATGAGGATGTTCGCGTTCTTCCCGAACCAGCCGAGACCGGCGAGCCATGCGGCTTCGCGATCGACGACGGAGTTGTCGTCTGCGAATGCAACGGCGCGATATCCGTCGGATCGAAGCTTGCGAACCAAGTTGTTCAGACCGAACCGCAAGGGCTCGTAGTGATCGACCCATGCGTATCTGGCGACCGACGCGTACGGACCGGTCGGCGCTTTCGGGGCGTCGAGAACGTAGCTCCGGGCAGCGACCAACAACGACCGTGCCCCCGCGACCGAACGTTGCGGATCGGTGGAACGCTCGGGTTGGCGGTACGTGAACTGCATCGTGTCGCTCAGCCCGGCCTGTTTACGGCTCCGCAGAGCCGCGAGCGCGCGATCCATGACCGACGCCGGAGCGACTCCGAGGTGATCGAGCCCACAGCGGCTCGCCAGCGCGTGCAGCGATTCGACGTACGCGGCGTTGATCGGCTCAGGAGTTCGAGGCTGCACGATGCCGAAGCGTAGGCACCAAACCTGCCTCGGCAAACCACCGAACCGCCCGATGTTCGGCCATGTCGAAGACGATGGCATCGGATCGGCCCTCATTTGCGACATCCGGGTCGCACATGTGAGTCACCAGGCAGTCGTTGCAGGCGTCGGTTGCGCGCATGACGCAATCGTCGCAATCGATGATGATGCTGTTCATGACGGATTTCTCGCTGTCTGGGTGGAGATCGGGAGCGTTCCACCCGTCGATCACCCTGACAGAAGCCTGTGACAGAGTCTCGGGGAATGAACGAACTCGATCGCTGCCGCGCCGATTGCGCCGTTCAGCGATTCAGCCGTTCAGCCGTTCAGCCGTTCAGCGGTTCAGGGGCGTGCGACCCGCGAGCGACAGCAGCGTGTCGGTCGCGACGACATTGGCGCCCATCGCGCGCACCGCCACGATGATCTCCTGATCGTTGGTGACCACGACGACCGGGGCGCTGGTCGGCAGCGCTCGAACTGCATCACAGATGACGGCGTCTGCCGTCACTCCGGCCGGAGAGAACTGCACACCGACAAGGCGACGACCGGCCGACGCGCCGACCACCTCGGCACCGTCGAACACCACCCTGATCTCGGTAGCAAGCCGGCGCACGAGATCCTCGAGCAGCTTGATGCAACACTCTCGCTGCTCGATCAATTGGAGCTGAGGCCATGCCGTCTTGGCCACGTTGTACCCATCGACGATCACTCGAACGCTTTGCACTCGGAAGAGGTGCTCGGCGCTCGCCGCGGAGTCGCCGTACAACCCACCAGGAATTGGAATCGGCCGACGACGGTCGCCCGGTGGCTTCGGCCGTCTCGGCGGCACCGCTGAGATGCTCTCGGGCAACGCGGCCGTCGTTTCATCTGTTCGATGCAGGCGCGCCAGCAGTTCGTCCCTGGCCGATTCGACCTGCCGCAATCGCAGCCCGGCGTCGATCCCGGCCGATTCGGCCCGCTCGGCTCGGCCGGATTCCGCATCGAGTTTCGAACTCAGGCGCTCCAGCTCTCGGACGAGTCGGGCGACCTCGTCCACCGCTGCATCCAACCGAGCTTCGGCCTGCAGAACCCGCGCCTGTGCGGCCTCCCTCAACAGCCTCTCGCCAGCCAACATGTCGGAATGGTTGATCAGGTCGGCCAGCGCTCTCGCCGCCGCCTGCTCGGCGGCCTCGCGACGCTTCTCGGATCGCTTGAGCGCCGCCTTCGCCGAATCGTCGGCCACCTTCTCGCGTGCTTCTCGGACCAGGGCCCGCGCCCGCTGTTCCCACCCGTCGGGCCGGAGCAGCCAGACAGACCCGAGCTCGTCGATCAGCTCGCCGGACTCGACCAATCCGAGCCGACTGCGGAAGCTCTCATCGGCGACGACGACCTTGCGAACGGATCGCAGCGCGGAGGCATCGAGACGGTTGTGTTTCAAGAAGGGCTTGATGAAGGGCCGAAGACCCTGCGGGTACTGAATTGGTGGACGAAGGTTCTGGCCGGCAGCTGCGATGCCAACCGCCAATTCCAACGCCGGGCGCAACGCGGCATCAGTGACGAACGCAAGGTCGCGCAGGCGGCTCGGACCGCTGGAGTCGACCTCATCCGTCATGGAGTTGATCGTACCGGCGGTCACGAATCCGCAGAATCCAACGAACGGTCAATCTGTCCGCTCGAACACGAGTTCTTGACAACGAACGGGTGTTCGTGGTGATCTTGTCAGGATGCAACGTACGTTCGATGACCTCGGCACCCCGCTCTGCGACGTCACGTTCTGCGTGATCGACCTCGAGACCACCGGCGGCGACCGCAACAACGACGTCATCACCGAGGTCGGAGCGATCAAGATCCGCGGCGGCGCCTGTCTCGGCACGTTCCAGACGCTCGTCAATCCGGGTCGAGCGGTTCCGCCGTCGATCACGATTCTCACCGGGATCTCCGATGCCATGGTCTTTCCGGCGCCCCGAATCGAACAGGTGCTTCCCTCGCTGCTCGAGTTCTGCCGGGACAGCGTCATCGTCGGGCACAACGTTCGCTTCGACGTCGGGTTCCTGAATGCGGCATTGACACGGTCACGGCGACCGACGCTGACCAACGCGGCGATCGATACCCTCGCGCTTGCGCGCCGCTTGGTCCGCGACGAGGTGCCGGACTGCAGACTGGCAACCCTGGCGACACGCTTTCGGCTCGATCACCAGCCCAGCCATCGAGCCCTCGACGATGCGTTGGCCACAGCCGATCTGCTCCACATGCTGCTCGAGCGCGCTGCTCATTTCGGCGTGCTCGGCCTCGATGACTTGCAACTGCTTCCCAAGCTCGGCGGCCATCCGCAGGTGGCCAAGCTCAAGCTCACCAACGATCTGCCCCGGTCGCCCGGCGTGTACCTGTTCCACGACGCTCGTGGCCAGGTCCTGTACGTCGGCAAGGCCACCAACCTGAGGCAGCGCGTGCGCAGCTACTTCGGCAGCGATGATCGCCGCAAGATCGGACCGATGCTGCGCGAGTCGCACCGGATCAGCCACATTGAGACGCCGGATCCACTCACCGCCGGCGTGTTGGAGCTCCGCCTGTTGCACTCGCTGAACCCTCGTTACAACAAGCACGGGACGACGTGGGGTCGGTACTGCTTCGTACGGCTCTCGCTCGAGGAATCCTGGCCGCGACTGTCGGTGGTCAAGGACCCCAAGCCCGATGGCCTTCACATCGGGCCGCTGCCTTCGCGCACGATGGCCAACTTGGTGATCGAGGCCATTCAGTCAGTGGTCCCGCTCCGCCGCTGCACCGTGCGGCTCGGCCGCCGCTACGTGGCGCCTGCCGGTGCCGCCGAGTGCACGGCAGCGCAGCTCGGAGTTGCCGAGTGTCCGTGTTCCGGTACGGCCGACCCCGCCCGCTACGCAGAGGCCGTGCGGATGGTGCAACATGGCCTCGGCGGCGAGCCCGACGTACTGCTTTCGCCGCTGAAGGAGCGAATGCTCACCCTGGCTCGAATGCATCGGTTCGAAGAGGCCGCATCGGTGCGCGACCGGGCGCAAGCGTTGGCCGGGGCGATCCGGAGGCAGCGGATGATCGATCACCTTCGCCATGCCCGACGGGTGGATCTCCGGATCGGCGACGTGTTGTTCGAGTTGGACCATGGTCGGCTGCTCAGTTCGAGCGTCCAGGGGACACTGCCGATCGGTCTGACTCTGCAGCCCCCGCCGATGGTCGAACTCGATCGACCACTCCCACGCGCTGCGGTCGACGAGACACTGTGCCTTGCTCGATATCTCGAGGCCAACAGTCAACGGATCGAACTGCTGCAATGCACGGGTGAGTGGGCGGAGCCGCTCGCCGCTCGCCCCGCTGATCTCGTTCGAAGCGCGCCGACCTGCTGCGTGATGACGCCGTCCGATGCCGATCAGCGCTCGAGAGTCGCTCCGCCGTGATCGATTCGGAGAACCTTGGTATGGCCGTCGTCGGGGAGCGCAGCCGCGACGATCGGAGCTAACTCGACTGCGCACAACGCGGCAACGGTCGGGCCGGAGCCCGACAGCCACGAGCACCAGGCCCCGGCAGCCAACGCTGCGTCGTAGGCCCGGCGAGAAGCTGGAGCGGCAGCGAACCGCGTCGGCTGATGGATCCTGTCCTGCATCCCGTGACCGAGCGCATCGACATCGCCCGACGCAAGAGCCGCGACCAGGAATGCCGTCCGGCCGATGTTGAACACCACGTCGGCGAACGGGACCAGCGGCGCGAGCTGGGCGCGGCTGCGATCAGTGCGGGTCGAAGACGAAGGAATCCACACCACCACGGCCGGATCGAGTTGCAGCGGCACGTGGATCGACCGTTGACCTGCGCTCGCGACGACCCCGCCGAGTAACGCCGGCGCAGCGTTGTCGGCATGCCCCTCCAGATTCGTGGCCTCAAGCAAGATCTCATCGCTGAACCGCGTGATCACCTCGACCGAAGCCGGCTCCCGCTGGGCGATGCCGAGCAAGACTCCGCCGACCCGAACGGCAGCGCTGTAGCCGAGCCCACGCCCCATCGGTATCGGTGACCTGACCCACAGCGCGCCTGCGCCACCGACCTTGCGGAACGCCACCGTGGCGAGGTGATGCTCGTCAGCGATGTGGGCGCCGTCGGGAACCAGGCCCGCCTGATCGACAAGTCCGATCTCGGCCCAGAGGCTGAGTGCCATCCCGAGCGAATCGAACCCAGGGCCGAGGTTGGCCGAGGTAGCGGGAATCCGAGCGATCACGGGCGTGATACATCTGCTGCAGCGCTTCGGGAAACTTCGACGAGCTTGTCCAAGGCCGCAGCGGCCCGACCACTGTCGATCGATTCAGCAGCGAGCACCATTCCGGCTTCGAGGTCGGCAGCCACATCAGCGACCACAAGGGCTGCCCCCGCATTCAGCACGACGATGTCGCGGTGAGGACCGTGGGCGCCACCGAACACCCGTCGTGCGGCGGCCGCGTTCTCCGCTGGTTCACCACCTGTCAGTTCTTCGTTGATTGCCGGGGCAAGACCCAAAGCGACCGGGTCGACTTCGAATGTGCTGACTTCGCCATGTTCGAGGGCCAGAACGGTCGACGGTCCGGTCGTTGTGAGCTCGTCGAGTCCGCTGCCGTGAACGATCCAAGCCTTCTCCGCCCCATGGATCCGAAGCGACGCGAGCATTCGTGCCGCAACTGCTGGATTGGCAACACCGATCAATTGCCGGCGCACTCGTCCCGGATTTGCCATCGGCCCGAGCAGGTTGAACACGGTCGGGATTCCGATCTCTCGACGTGACGGTCCGGCAAATCGAAACGACGGATGAAAGCTCGTTGCGAGGCAGAAGCCGATCCCGGCTTCGTGAACGCACCGCAGGACTCCTTCCGGGTCAAGGTCGACGGCAACCCCGAGCGCTTCGAGGACATCGGCTGCGCCGCTCTTCGACGATGCAGCGCGGGCGCCGTGTTTGCAGACGACGACTCCGGCGCCGGCTGCGACGATCGCCGACATCGTGGACACGTTGATCGAGTGGCTGCGATCTCCCCCCGTGCCGACGATGTCGATCGCCGAGTTGCGGAGTTCGTCACCGAGTGGCACGATCGTCGCCGCGGCCAACACCGCGTCGAGCAAACCGGACAGTTCCTCGCCCGTCTCGCCTTTGGCCCGCAGCGCCACGACAAAGCCGATCAGTTGAGCGGGCGTGGCATCACCCGCGAGGATGGTCGACATTGCCTCCCTGGCGTCAGCCGCGGAAAGGTCCCGACCATCAAGCAATTGGGTCAGCAGCGCTGGCCACCCACCGATATCTTCGAAATGCGACACATACGCAGACTACGCGCCGAGCCCGGGACTTCTGCCCAATTTCGGCGGGAGTGCGTTCGGGAACGGAAGCCTCAGCGCAACCTAAGCGGTGCGGCGACGTTGGCGGATCATTCGCCGACGCTCGCGCTCTGTTGCGCCGCCCCAGACTCCCTGTTTCTCTCGTGAAGCCAATGCATGCTCCAGGCAGGCAACGCGAACGTCGCACTGCTCACACACCGACTTTGCGGGAAATGCCTCGTCCTCGTCGTCGGGGTAAAACATCCCCGGTTCGAGGCCTCGGCACGCTCCGAGTTCCCGCCACACAATTGGGTTGGCCGACACGATCGCCCCAGTCCTTCTGTATCCGTAGTGATGTGGTTCGGGCTGCATACGCAGCCTGTCGACCCAGACCCCACTGGGCCGACCCACTCAACATAGGCCGTGCGGAAACCAATTTCCAGAGGCAATTCAGGAAATTATTCGGAGCGGTATTCGGAGCGGTATTCGGAACGGTATTCAGGGCATCAGGTCGAACAACAACTCATGAACTGGCTTCCTCCTCGGCGATCCCATACGCCCGCGCAACCACCTGAATTGGATGCATCGGAACTCGCCCGGTCTGTTCGGTGATCGCGGTGTTGGCAAGATGGCAGTCACCGGCGACGACCTCGCCACCGGCGCGCTCGATCTCTGCAGCGAGCTTCTTCGTGATCGGAATCGAAAGATCGGCGTTCTCGGCCCGCAAGCCCCACATCCCGTCGATCCCGCTGCACTGCTTGACCAACGTGATCCTCGCGCCTGTCAGTTTCATCAGGTCGCGGCTCTTGAGACCGATGTTCTGCGCGCGTAGGTGGCACGGCGTGTGATACGTGATCGTCGCCGGAACATCTCCGGCGAAGTCGGTGTCGAGACGGGTGTCTTCGCTGCGGTGCATCTTCATCAGATACTCGGCTGCGTCGTAGGTGTTCGCCGCAACCAGTTGGGCATCGCTGCCCGGCACGTAGTCGATGTAGTCCTTCTTGAGGATGTATCCACACGTCGGCTGAGGGACGACGATGTCGTTGCCCCGACGAATCTCTTTGGCAAGCGCTTTGATGTTGGTCTTGGCGGCCTTGATGAAATGGTCCTTGTCGCCGCTGTGCAACCACGGCGCGCCACAGCATCCCGCTTCGACCAGCGAGACTTCGATCCCGTTGCGTTCGTACACCTTGACCAGGTCGTGGCCGATTGATGGCTGCTGGTACTCGACGAGGCACGTCGGGAACAGGGCCACCCTGCCTTGACGTTTGCCGATCCGGACCTTCGGTCGACGTTTGAACCATGTCGAGAACCGTTGACGGCTGAACGGAGGCAGCAGGCGAACGCTGGACACTCCCGACGCCTTTTCGATGACCGTGCGGACCACACCGCCGGGCTTGGAGCCGATCAACCTGTTCACGGCCGGCGCAGCGAGGCTTGCGACCGTTCCAAGAGCGTCGGTTCGCCCCATCACCTGGGTGGTGGCTCGATCGCGAATTGCCACCTGCCCAGTATCGAGCATCATCGAACTTGCGCGCAGCATCAGCCGAGGGAAATCCAGCTCCCATTCGTGCTGTCCGGGGACGTAGGGACAGTTGACAGAGCAGAGTTTGCACTGGAAACACTCGTCGACGACCTGGTTCTGCTGAGCCGGGGTGAGACGGCCGGCGTCTTGGTCCTCGTGTTGGTCGATCATCTCGAACAACGTCGGGAAGGACGTGCAGAACTTGAAACAGAGCCGGCATCCGTGACACAGGTCATAGACCCGGGTCAGTTCGGTTCGGACGTCCGCTTCATCGACGTACTTCGGGTGATGCGGATCGTAGGTCGTTGTCATGGTCGCCAGAGCGGTCGGTCAGGCGAGGCCGTCGAGGCCTTGCTGGAAGCGTCCGGCATGGCTCTTCTCGGCGCGGGCCAACGTCTCGAACCAGTCGGCGATTTCGTTGAAACCCTCGTCCCGCGCGCACTTGGCGAATCCGGGGTACATCTGGGTGTACTCGTATGTCTCGCTCGCGATGCTGGCCTTGAAGTTGTCCTCGGTTTCGCCGATCGGTTCCCCGGTGGCGGGGTCGCCGACTTGGGCGAGGTACTCGAGGTGACCATGGGCGTGGCCTGTCTCACCCTCTGCCACCGAGCGGAAAAGAGTCGCCGCGTCGGGATGTCCCTCGATGTCTGCCTTGTGAGCGAACCACAGGTATCGACGATTGGCCTGGCTCTCCGCGGCAAATGCTTCCTTGAGATTTTCATGGGTCTTGGTGCCTTCGAGGCTCAAATTCAGTTCCTTGTCTCGCGCAGCCGCTCTCATCGGCAAACCTATCTGCAACGATTGCAAATCGAGTACCTGCGAGGAGGCCCAAGCGAGGGCACGGATCTCTCCGCCGAACCCCCAAATGCCACAACGAGACCGCCACCGATCAACCCCCTCCCATCCCCAGATGCTCAGGCCGCTAACAACCCCTTGGAACCAACCATCTAGTGTCCTGGTCGGGGGAGAAAGCCCCCAGCCCAATGTCCGTGTCACCCGAGGGAGCAACGTGCCCGACACCATCACCATCACCGACGATCGCACCGGAAAGACCGTCACCGTTCCGATCACTGACGGCGTTTTTCCGGCTTCGGCAGTTCGCGAACTGGATCCGTCCCTGTATATCTACGATCCCTCGTACATGCAGACAGCCGCATGCAAGAGCGCGATCACGTACCTCGACGGCGACAAGGGAATTCTGCGCTATCGGGGCTACCCGATCGAGCAACTCGCCGAGAAGAGCACCTACCTCGAGGTCGCCTACCTGCTGCTGAACGGCGAATTGCCGAATCCTCAGCAACTCGCGACATGGAACCACGACGTCACCCACCACACGTTCATCCACGAGAACATGCGTAAGCGTTTCGTCGACGGGTTCCACTACGACGCGCACCCGATGGGCATGTTCATCAGCGCCGTATCGGCGCTCGGCACGTTCTACAACGATGCCAAGGAGATCGATGACAAGGGCAGCCGTGACAAGCAGATCCTGCGCCTCGTTGCCAAGATGCCGACCCTTGCATCGATGTGCTATCGATTCTCGGTCGGGCTGCCGTTCAACTATCCCGACAACGACATCAGCTTCCCCGCCAACTTCTTGCAGATGATGTGGAAGATCGGCGAGTACGAGATCGATCCCCGGCTCGAACGAGCCATGGACGTGCTCTTCATCCTGCACGCCGACCACGAACAGAACTGCGGGACCACTGCGATGCGAGTGGTCGGGTCGAGCAATGTCGACCCGTACTCGTCATGCGCTGCAGCGGCAGCGGCGCTGTACGGCCCGCTGCACGGTGGCGCCAACGAAGCAGTGATCCGGATGTTGACCGAGATCGGCAGCGTCGAGAACATTCCTGCGTTCATCGAGGAAGTCAAGAGCGGCACGGGAAGCCGACTGATGGGGTTCGGTCATCGCGTGTACAAGAACTACGACCCGAGAGCGACGATCATCAAGCAGACGGCCTATGACGTGTTCGAGGTCACCGGCACCAACCCATTGTTGGACATCGCTTTGAAGTTGGAAGAAGTCGCGCTGAAGGACGACTATTTCATCAGCCGCAAGCTGTACCCGAATGTGGATTTCGACTCGGGTCTGATCTATCAGGCGATGGGCTTTCCGGTGGCCATGTTCACCGTGCTGTTCGCGATTCCGCGCACCGTCGGCTGGCTCGCCCATTGGCAGGAGCTGCTCGCCGACAAGGATCAGAAGATCAGCCGGCCCCGTCAGTGGTACGCGGGTGCCGACGCGCGGGACTACGTCGACCTCAGCGCCCGCTGAATCATTCCGCAGGGCAGCTTGTTCTGCCCCGCGTCGTTCACACGTCGATCAGGATCTTGCCGGTGTTGGCGTTGCTCGCCATGTAGCGATGGGCATCAGCGATTCGGTCGAGCGGATAACGCGAGTCGATGATCGGGCGTAGCGCTCCGGAGTGGAAGAGCGGCAACATCTCGAGGATGAAGCGCTGCACCAATGACACCTTCTGCTCGATCGGCCTGGCTCGCAGCGTCGTGCCGATCCAGGTGACCCGCTTGCCCAACAACAACCCGACATCGACCTGGGTGCGTCCGCCGCCCATCAGCCCGACCTGGATGATGCGGCCCTGCGGAGCAACCGACTGAAGGTTGCGGTCGATGTAGTCGCCGCCGATCACATCGAGGATGCTCGGGATGACACAATGGGGTGCGAACGTCCCTTAGTTTCCAGCAGCAACGCATTG
>JANOEM010000419.1:0-2467 GCA_031413195.1 Actinomycetes bacterium | reverse complement strand
GGTGCCCGAGGTGATCGTGGCCGTGCCATCTTGATCGCAGCGCAGCGAGCCCGTGCCGCTCGACCAGTCAACTGTCTGCGCGGCGGCGGGCAAGGCGAGCAGCAGGAAGGCGAGGATCAGTAGGGTGCGCATAGGGCTCCTAGTTCACGAGGTACTTGAGCGAGCAGGACACGTCTCCGGCCACCGTCCACGTCACAGTTCCGGTCACGTATTTGAGCCAAGCGTTCGCCGCGATGGCGGCGTCGGTGGCTACCGCGTCGCTTACGTTCGTGTCGATCACGGTCATCGTCGCCGCAAGGCCAGTCGTCGCACAGGCCGCGCCGTTTGTGTTGCACTCCTGGATCGTCACATCAACCGTCGTGAGCGTCGTTCCGGCCTGCGCTACGCAGTCGAGTTGCCGGAGCGTCGCAGCGCTGAACGGCTTCGAAAACAGGCGGTCATCGGCCGCCACGATTCCCTTGATCTGAAAGTCCAGCTCTCGTAACTGGTCCCACTTCGTGATCGTCAGGTTGGTGGTGTCGATCAGAACTGGCGTCGTGCCGCCGCGGATCGCAGCGCCTGATAGCGAGAGCCGATTGATCGTCATGGCTGCGCCCGGGTTTCCGAACAGAACCGCGCTCGCTTCGTTTCCGGTCGAGGAGTCCGTCAGGTTGAACGCGACCGAGCGCGCGTTCCCCAGCTTGATGTAGGGGCCGGTGAGGTTCGACTCGTTCTGTAAGAAAATCTCACACGAGAGGCAGGTGAAGTCCGTATCGTTTCCTGCGGTCGAGCCTCCGATCCAGCCAAGAAACCCAGGGTCAAGCTTGCGCGATCCCGCCGAGCCGGGGCCGTCCACGTCGCTTGTAAACCACGCCGAAATGATCGTGAGTTGCCCGCTCACATGCTTTAGGCACGACACTCCGCATCCACCGAACTGTGTCCGCTCAATCGTTACGTTGTTCGGGTCAGCGTTGCCCGTACTCGCTTGGTCTTTCCCAACCGTGATTCCGCCCCCATGCCCAAGCTTGAGATCGACGAGACGCACATGCTGCGCCAGCCCGATCTTGATCGGGTCTGGGCCAAAGTCCGGAGAGAAATCGGCGTTGACCTGCTGGATCGTGATTGACTCTGCCAGTGAACCACCACCGAGAGCATCTACCTCAACGCACGTTTGGCCTACCTCCGCCGACTGTGTGCAGCCGATGTCTCGCACTTCGACATTGCTCACCCCGAGCCCAGCGCCAGTGACAAGAACGCAGCGCTTTCGGTATGGGTAATCACCGTTCGGAGAGTCCACCGTTGTACCGAATACGCATGTAAAGCCTGTGAACCGAACGTTGGCCGTCGCCACCGTTCCACCGCCGATCACGAACGCTGCCGGACCACCGGGGACGCGCGAGTTTGAAGTCGTGTTCGGGGCGACCGCAAAGGCTGCGTTCCGCATCGGGCGCACGGTCCCGGTAGCTTCGCTCGCGGAGCCCGAGGAGTTGTTGCGGACGTAGCAGAACGTGTCCGTGTCGATGACTTGCCGAACGTACTCGATTCCGTTGTAGGCAGCGGTGCCAGCGATCTCAATCATGTCCCCTTCGCGCTGAGTCGTAGAGCCGTCGGAGAGACCGTGAACCGCCGTCGTATCGACACGGATCGTCGGCGTCCCGTACTGCTGCGAGCAGCCTCCTGCATCGGCGACGATGGTTCCGATCGTGTCCACCGTCGCTCCGCCCACCGAGATATCGTCCGGGCCTGTGGCGTCGGTGAGCGACCACCACATGCCACGGCTCCAAGTTCCAGGCAGCCCCGAGATCACCCCGTCTGTCTGGAAGCCGGAACTGTAAAAGCTGTTCGTGCTGGGTGTGATGGACGACCCATTCCCGCGAATCTCCGTCGTCGCAACGGCTCGGTTGAAGCTGTTTTGGAAGAACACACTCGGGGCGGTGAGGTAGGCACCCGTCACTACGTCGATGACGCACTTGTATTCTTGGTTCGCGTCGAGGCCGGTTGTGGCTGGATCGCCGTTGCAGAAGTCCCAAGCGGCTTGCAGCGCTGTGTCGATACGACGCTCCGTGCCTGGATTCGCCGAAAGGTCACGGTCGTAACCAACCAGGATGTTGACGATCTCTTTTCCAGTCGCGGTCGATGACAGAAGGCACGCCCATGCCCCGGCTTGCCCACCTGACCCTGAAGAATAGACGGGCGAATAAATGACCTGGACCGTTCCACCCGGGCACCAACTAACGCCGCTGGTTAGTGAGCCGGTTCCGCCGGACGGCATTCCTGACCTGCTTCGCCCCATCACGAACGGCGCGCTGCACACCTTCACCGAGCCACCGTCCCCGTCCGTGTCGATGTCCACGTCGAGGATGCCGCCGTTGGTGGACGTGTAGGCAGGGAAACGGCCTGTACCCGTGACCGTCGCGGCCAATGTCCCGACCGTTGCGGGGTCGTCGCTCGCAGCGTCGGTGTACCAGAACGTGATGCTAAACGCGGT
>JANOEM010000418.1:0-6774 GCA_031413195.1 Actinomycetes bacterium | reverse complement strand
GCGCAGCGGCTGGTTCTTCAGCCTGCTGTTCCTCAACAACAACCTCCACTACACGCATCATCGCTTCCCTGGCGTGGCGTGGTACCGGCTCCCGGTACTCACCCGAGAGCTCGATGCCGTGTCGATCGTTGCCGACTCGGCCGGCACGTACGACGGGTACGGGTCGATCGTTCGGCGCTACCTGTTCCGGCCGTTCGGTCAACCGGTGCATCCGATATCCGGCAGCATCAGGGCGTGAACGGAGACGACCAGCAGTTCGCCGCGTTGGCGATGTACCCACTCGAATCCCTGCGGCCATCCTGGGATCGGGTCTACCGCACTGTCGCCGAAGCGGTACCCGGCGCGCCGACGGATCTTCGATGGGACCTCGTGCCGACGGACACGTGGCTCGACCCACGCCTCGCGCTCGGAATGGCCTGCGGCTGGCCGTTGGTGACCCAACTTGCGGAGCGGGTTCGAGTCGTGGGTTCGTTCGTCCACCGACTCGACGGTGACGCTTCATCCACCTACCGCAGCGTGATCGTCGCCCGTGAGGAGACGTCCGTGGCCGCTTCTGCCAACTGCACGTTCGCCTTCAACTCGGCCCACAGTCTGTCGGGGTACGTCAGCATGACAGCGCTGCTTCCACCGGGTCAGATCGAATGGGCCGGCCGGACCATCGAAACCGGGAGCCACCGCGCAAGCATCGACGCAGTTCGCGACGGGCGGGCAGATATCGCGTCGATCGATGCATTGACGTGGGCCTACTTCGATCAAGAGACCCCGCGGGTGTTGCAAGGCATGGTGGTCATCGGCAGAGGACCCACCGTGCCGCACCTACCGATCATCACCGGTGCAGCGATAGACGACGACACGATTGCGCAGTGGCGGAATGCACTCGCTGCAGCTACGACGGATCCGGCCCTCGCCGCAGATCTCGACCGGTTGTTGATAGGTGGGTTCGTCACCCTCGACGCATTCGATTACAGCGAAGCGCTCGCGCCGCTCGCGTAGGGTTACCCGACATGGCTCGCACTCCGGATATCGAGATGAAGCGTGAGCTGCTCGATCAGGTTGTCGGCTACCTGGCCAAGCACGGGCTTGGCGACATGTCCTTGCGGCCAATGGCGGCCGCGTTGGGTACCAGCCCGAACCGTCTCGTCCACCACTTCGGTTCCAAGCAGGACCTGCTCGCGGCGGCGCTGCAGCGGGCGACCAGGATTCAAGAAACCGTCCGAGATGGTTGGTTGAGACGTGAGCCCGGGCTGAGCAAGACGGCCGAACTGCGTAAGTGGTGGAAGTGGCTCAACGCATCACCGGAGAACCTCGCGCTGACCCGGCTCGGTCTGGAGGCGGCAACGCTCGAAGCAACGCATACCGGTCTCAGCGGCGACGTGCGGGCCGAGCAGATCGGGGTCTGGCGCGAGCAGATCGAGCAGCGGCTGATCGCGGAGGGCGTGCCCAAAGCTCAGGCTGTGATCGAGGCGTCGTTGCTGAAGGGCATGTTCACCGGGTTGATCGTCGACTTGATGGCCACTGGCGACCGTGCCCGTCTGACTCGGGCGCTCGACCAGGGTTTGCAGCGCACCGAAGCAGTGATCGACGCGTCACGCCGGCACCCGGGGTCGGTCGATTGCGCTACTGATCGCGTAGAAAGCGTTCGACCTCGTCAATGAAGGCCGGGCCGTCGACATCGCCGGGCAGGGTGGGCACATCAGTGCCGAGTTCGCCGCCGACGAGATCGTCGTCGTCGTCATCATCATCGATGTCGTCGATCTCGTCGTCGTCATCGAGGGAGAAGTCTTCGATCCCGGCGTCGCTCATGCTTTCGAGTCGCCGAACGTAGCCGGCCAGATCATCGTCGTCCGAGACGATCATCGCCACCCGGTTCTCGTAGTCGTCGACCTGCTCGGCAAGTCGTTGGGTGGGAAGAGGGCTTCCGATAATGGTGCCGAGTCGATCAAGCAGGGCAACGGTGGCCTTCGGCGACGGTACCTGGGATGCGTAGGCCGGAACCGCTGCCCACAGCGAGATGCACGAGATGTCGGCGCGGTGGCAGGCGTCTTGGACGATGCCGACGATTCCGGTCGGACCTTCGTAGCGCGAACGCTGCAGGTCGTAGCGGTCGATCAATTCCTGATCCGTCGCGGTGCCGATCAGTTGCACCGTTCGCGAATGAGGGACATCGGCCAGCAACGCGCCGAGCGTGATCACCATCGAGGCCTTGAACGTATTCGCGACGCCCACGATCTGCTCGGTGAAGTTGCGCCACCGCATCGCGGGCTCCGGACCGAGAATCAAGATCACGTCGGCCCCGGGCGTGGACGCATGCCACATGCCGACCGTTGGCCAGACGATGTTGCGCGTGAGCCCGGCGGTGAGCCGCACATGGGGACGAACAGTCGCGAAGTCGGTGAACTCTTCCGGGTCGATCTCGGCGAGTGCCGACGCGCCGAGCGCCTCGACGAGGTGGCGCACGCCGGTCGACGCCGAATCGCCGGCGTCGTTCCAACCCGTGAACGCAGCGATCACGATCGGATTGCGAAGGGTTGGTTGGCTGAGCCAGCGAACGTGCTCCATTGGTTGTAAAGCCTATCGACGCGAATCGCCTGCCTGCTTGGCCAAATCGTGAGGTCCCGACTGCAGGTAGCCGAATCCTGCACGCACCGCCGCACCCCACGGCTGCAGGATCGCGAGCAGTTCGGACATCTCGTCGCCGAGTGCCGCGATTGCGGGGGACATCTGCGCGTCGGTCATCGTCTCGATCGCCTCACGGGCGCGGTGGCCGGTCTCTGTGAAGCCGATCTCGTCGATCAAGTCGCGGCTGCGCAGGCTCTCGATCGCTGCGGCGTAATCATCATCGGTCCATCCTCTCGTTCGACTGTACGACCGCATCGGCAGGCCCCAGTACAACTCGCTCAACAGCCCGATTTCGGTCGCGTTGACTCCCGCGGAGATCCACGCCGCGGTGTGGCTGTCACCGCGGTACTCACGCAGCATGTCGCCCATCCGCCACATCGCCCCGATCGGCGAGTCGGGCATCGGCAGCGAGAGCAACCCGGCGAACAATGGTCTGCCTTCCGGCCGCAACGGGGCGACCGCGCGGGCGAGGATCTCGTTGACCCGGTCGATCCCGTCGGGGGCAGCGCCCAGCAGCCGGGCCAATTGAGCGATCGCGCCGTCGTCGCGTGCCCGGCAGATCGTGGCCGCATCGGTGCGGCTCCATCCCAGCGTCACGCACGGCACGACGATCGACGGGTTGAAGACAGCGAATGCAGCCGCGACGACTTCGGCCGCAACCTGGCCCATCACGCTTCCCCTGCTGGTGAAGTAGGCCGGCCCATCCGGGAGAGCGACACCGTTGGCCTGCGATGGGCTCGGGTCGAAGCCAAGTTCGACGTAGTTGGCGTGGCATTCAGGAGCGAAGTACACCTGCCCGGTCAACGGCTCGAGCGCTGAGCCGAGTTGGCGGGCGAGGGTCGAGAGACTCGTTGCGTCCATGGGCGAACGCTTGCAGGTCCGATCGGTCGGAGCGCAGTCGAAGTGCGACCACCCCGCCCGCCGTGGGAGCGCGCCGCTAACGTTGCCGACGTGCAGGAACCCGCCTCGACCGATCCCGACCTCTTGTCCAACTCCGAATCAGGTCCGGTCGTTGTACACGTCGCAACGTCCGTGACCGAGCCGCTTGTCGAAGCGTTCCGGCACCTGGTGCCGCAACTGTCGAAGTCGTCCCCACCTCCCAACGCCGCCGAGATCGCCGAGATGATCTCGTCGACGGCCACAGATGTCCTGATCGCGACCGATGGTGATCAGATCCTCGGCGCGATGGTCCTGGTCGTGTTCCGGATCCCGACCGGGGTGAGGGCATGGATCGAAGATGTCGTCGTCGACGACTCGGCCCGCGGTCGTGGCGTCGGCGAGGCATTGAACCAGTACGCGATCGAGCTTGCGAGATCCAAAGGCGCAAAGACGGTCGATCTCACGTCGCGGCCTTCCCGAGCGGCAGCCAACCGGCTCTATCGGCGGATCGGTTTCGTGCAACGCGACACCAACGTCTACCGGTTCGTGCTCGGCGTGGACGACTGATTGTCGATCGGTTTCTTGACGCAGCACCAACCGTCATCCAGGTTGTCCCGGACGCGCCTACATCCAGACCCGCAGCCCGCAGAGCTTCATTGACCGGATCACACCGCGACTCCCGACGAACGGCTCGTAGGGAGCCGCTGAACCGCTCAGGTCGCCGCATCAACGGCGATGTTGCAGCCCGCCTGATGTCGCCACGGCGGGTGCCGTCGGAGATGAGTCGATCAACCTTGCGCCGGCTCAGTCCACGGTGACTACAACTTTGCCGAGGGCGCGTCCTTCGCCGACGTGGGCAAGCGCTGCTGGTACTTCGTCGAGGCCGAAAGTTCGATCGATGTGGATGATGACGTCCCCGGCCGTGCACAGATCGGTCATCGGCTGGAAACGGGACGGACCGGACTTCACCACGAGCAGCCCCATGCGCCGATGCGTGAGCCGGGCAGCGACGTCGCCAATCGTCACGATCCGCACGAGCGACCTTACCGATCCCCCGACACATCGGTAACGACCGCCCCGAGCGAGCGAGCGGCGGTAGGCGAACACCGACCGATGAGCCACCAGATCAAGGATGAGGTCGTACGGCTGGTGGTCTCGCGTGAAGTCCACGGTGCGGTAGTCGATGACGACGTCCGCGCCAAGCGAGCGCATGTGGTCGAGTTTGGCGGAGTTGTCGACACCAGTCACGTGCGCGCCGTCGCGCTTCGCGAGTTGTATCGCAAACGATCCCGAACCACCCCCGGCGCCGTTGATGAGCACCCGATCACCGACCGCCACGCCATCGACTCCTTGCAATGCGATCGCCCCGGCCTGAGGAATGGTCGATACCTCGGCAAAGGTCAGCTCGGCGGGCTTCGGAGAAAGCGCCGTTTCTGGTGCCAGTGCGTACTCGGCGAAGCCGCCCATCATCGCGAGATTGTCGCCGTAGACCTCGTCGCCGGGCCGGACGCCAGTGACGCCCTCGCCCACCGCCTCGACCCACCCAGCGATATCCGACCCAAGCGTCCGATGTGCGGGCGTGCGGAAACCACCGAGACGGGCGTACAGCGGCGAACCGCGCAGACACTCCCAGTCGCTGAGATTGACCGACGTAGCCGCAACTCTGACGAGCACTTGTCCGGTGCCGGGCGTCGGAAGCGGAGTCTCCTCAATCCGGAGCACATCAGGAGATCCGTACCGGTCGTAGACAACCGCCTTCACGTCTGTCTCGAGTTCCGCCTCGTGGCGCTCTCGACCGTCGAGACGAACAGGCGATTGGAGGCCGGCAGCACGAGCCGACGCTACAACACGTCATCGAACGCCCGTGCCGACTGCAGCGACGAGCACCCGCTCGGAGAGACGCGCCCGAGTCTCCTCGGGACGGTGCCCTCGATCGGCCGCAGCGTGGCTCGCGGGCCGCACGAAGGCGATGTGATCGAGGGGAGGCGACTCCATCGCCAAGCGGCGCTGGGCGACCTCCCGGAGAATCTCTGGAGAATCATCATCCATGTTTGGTACTCACTCCGTACACGTTGTGCTCGACCAAACCGGGGACCAGCCCCGACTCCTAGGAGGACACTCACCAACATGCGTATTCGCAAGCTCACCGCCGCACTAGTCGCCGGCGCCGCCCTCGCCGGCTCGGCCGCCGTGGCCTCGACCGCCGCAGCCACCGGCTCCGCTCAGCCGGCCAGCATCGTCGACATCCTCGCCGCCAGCGCCGCCAATAACCCGCCCGGCAGCGCGACAGACAACAACTGGAACGACCAGGACATCCTTCTGGCTGCCGCCTCAGCTCTCCCGTTCGACGCCGTGAACGACCCTGACGGTCCAACCATCGCTGCGGCGTTGGCTGGCTTCACGGGCACGGTGTTCGCCCCAGCCGACGCATCGTTCCGTGGCCTGGTGGCCGACTTGACCAACACCCCGATCTGGAAGCTCAGCGAGGCTGCGGTCCTGGAAACGCTGCTCACGATTGCTGGCGAGACCAACCTCAACGGCTCGGGCATCAGCGGTGCTGCGGCTCTGTCCGAGACCGTGCGGTACCACGCGACGGCGGCCCAGATCCCGGATCTTCGCTGGCCGGCGTCGCGCAGTGTGACCACCCTCACCCAGCTCCCGAACCTCGGCCTGTCGGACGGCGTGTTCGAGATCAAGCGGCCGTTCTTCAGCCTCGTTGGCCTGGCCGATCGAGACGCAAACGACCTCAACCCGTTCGGGTTCGGTCGAACCGTCCGGGCCGCAGACGGTGGCACGGTCCACGTGATCGCCGGGGTGCTGCGCCCGCTCGACCTCGCCGCGCTGTTCCCGTTGGACTGATCCTCCCCTCCCGGGGCCGGCCGCGCCGCAATCCGGGCGGCCGGGCCCCGTCGCGTCGAGGTACCGATCGAGTTGCACCCATGCAAGATTTTGGCTCGCGCACTCCGCACGTAGCAGGATCACCCCGGAAATCTGAGATCAAGTCCCCCCTCTCGCCACGGTGAAGCGCCCGTATAGCGCTACTCCCTGATCATCGGCGACTACGCGCTCGCTGTGCATGGCCATCCGCGATGAACCAAGGACCTCGATGTTTGGGTATAGGCCTACCCGGCGAACGCGGAGCGGGTTGTTGTGAGCGTTCTTGATCTGGCGTCAGGAGGTCGACAGAATGTTGGCGCGATCGACGCGACGATCGTTCGAGCAGAAAGGCACGGCCATGCCCCTGACCATCGGTTTCAACCACGTGGCGACGCTTTC